>NZ_JBFGYC010000026.1:0-16778 GCF_041587635.1 Pontibacterium sp.
GCCGGGGGACTGAAAGACTGGGCACCCTATGATTTTATCAATGCGGATCAGCGCTACAGTGGGATTGTCGCGGACTATCTGGCGCTGATCTCACGTCGCACTGGGCTGAAGTTCGAAACGACATTGGATGAGTGGGACATCAACCTGCAACGGTTGCAGGATAAACAGCTGGATCTGTTGCCGGGGGCCTATAAAACCCCGGAACGTGAAGCCTATGCGCTGTTTTCGGATGCTTACTTCGATATTCTCGATTACTTCTTTGTACATCGGGATCTGCAACTTGAAACACTGGCTGATCTGGCGGGAAAAACGGTCGCGATTCCCAAAGGTTATGCGCAGGCGGAACGGATCAGACAACACTTCCCGGAGATAAACGTGTTGGAAGTGGCAAGCTTTTCCGCTTCGATTGATGCGGTACTGCAGGGTAAAGCGCAGCTGCTGTATGACGGTTACCCGGCGGTTGCCTATGCGCTTGCGAAACAGGGCATTACTGAAATTGTGCCGTTCCGCTCTACCCGGGGACAGGGGCTGAATACCCTGCATATGATGACCCGTGATGACTATCCGCAGCTGGCCTCGATTATCCAGAAAGCCCTCAATAGTATCTCTCAGGCTGAGAAACAGGCGATTTATCAGAAGTGGGTGCAGGGGTTCATTCTGGAAGAATTGAACGCCGTTGATCTTGTGCTGACGCCAGAAGAGCGCCGTTGGTTAGTCAGCAACCGGCAGATCCGTTTTACCGGCTTGCCACAATCGATGCCGTTTGAGATGAACCGTAACGGTCACCATGTGGGGATTGTCGCGGAATATCTGAAGCAGATTGAGGCGTCGATCCCGGTGAGCTTTACCTATCTGCCTGCGGACACTGCATCGCAGATGATGGCGATCGCGGCGCAGCAGCAGGTAGAAGTGGTGTCCTCTTTTCAGGGAGATGATCGACTGACGCAGGATTACCGTGCCACTGTGCCCTACGCTGCTGCACCGGTGGTGGTTCTGATGAAACAGCAGGCGTTTGTGAATGAGCTGGGCGATATTGCCGATGCACATATCGCGCTGGTGGAGGGCTCAGGTTATTCGCAACAGATCAAAACGGAGTACCCCGACGCTAAGTTTGTCCGTGCACGGAATGCGACACAGGCGTTAATGATGCTGGAGAAAGGTACGGTTCAGGCGACAGTACTCCCGATGCCACAAGCCCGCTACCTGCTGAAAACCCAGAATGTGCACTCGATCAATATTGTCGGTAAAACACACGTTAATCAGGCGTTGGCCCTCTACGTCAATAAATCCCGTCCCGCACTGCACAGTCTGCTTGATAAAACCCTGAGCCATATCGATCAGACACAAGGGCCGGTGATTTCAGCCAAGTGGAGCAAGCTTGAGTTTGCTAAGCAGACGGATTACTGGCTGATTGTCCAGGTGGTGACAGTATTGCTGGTCATCATGGGCATCGTATTTTATTGGAACCTGAAGCTGGCACGTGAAATTCGCCGTCGTCAGCAGCTGGAATCAGAGCTGCGCCAGAGTCAGGCTCAATTGCAGGTGGTGATCGACAATGTGCCGTTACGCATTCTGGTCACCGCGCCGTCGGGGGAGGTCTTGTCGGCCAATGCGGTGGTATTGCGCGATTTTGGCATCAGCGCAGAGGAGGCTCGGCGTAAAAATATTGCCGACTATTACGTCAATGATGACGAGCGGGCGGCGGTTAAGGCGCAGCTCGCGCGTGAGGGTAAGGTTGAGCAAAAAGTCGTTTCGATGCGGGAAGCAAACGGGTCTGTCAGCAATATGATGCTCTCGGTGATCCCTATCGAATATAACCATCAGCCGGCATTTTTATCCTTATCGCTGGACCTCTCGGAACGTATTGAGATGGAACAGCAGTTACAGCGCGCCAAAGAACAGGCCGAAGCGGCCAATGCGGCGAAGTCCGAATTTCTCGCGAATATGAGCCACGAAATCCGGACACCGATGAACGCTATTCTTGGCTTTACCGAGTTGCTGCGTGAACAAGTGACAGAACCGCGTTTGCAGGACTTCACCCGAATTATTCAAAACGCAGGTAACTCCCTGCTGCGCCTGATCAACGATATTCTCGACCTCTCAAAGATTGAAGCGGGGAAGATGGAGCTTTCCCACAGTGCCTGTAACCTGCATGAGATGCTGAAAGAGATTGCTGATATCTTCACGATGAATGTCAGTAAAAAGGGCATTCAACTGTATCTCTCGACCGATGACAGTATTCCCGACGCGCTGTTGTTAGATGCGACCCGCCTGCGACAAGTGATTTTTAATCTGATTGGCAATGCGGTGAAGTTTACCGAACGGGGTCATGTGCGGTTGGCTGCGCTGGCGATTAATCACGATGAGGCACGCAGCAAAATTGATCTGGTGATTCGTGTGGAAGATACGGGAATGGGAATTGCACCGGACCAGCTCAAAACCATCTTTGACAGTTTTGGCCAGCAGTTTGGACAAGATAATGAAAAATATGGCGGCACGGGGCTGGGGCTGAGCATCAGTCAGCGTTTGGTCAGTCTGATGGGGGGGCAGATCGACGTTGTCAGTCAGCCGGGGCAAGGGACAACGTTTACGGTCACCTTAAAAGAGGTGGATATTGCCTCGGTGCAGGCGCAAAAGACCCTCAATGCGAGCCTCGCTTTTGACTGCAGTCAGGTCCGGTTCCATCCGGCCACGGTGCTGGTGGTGGATGATGTGGAGGACAACCGGGCGCTGCTGGTACAGAACTTTGCCGACTCACCGTTAACGGTGTACACCGCCGCAGACGGTCATGCCGCGTTGGCCCAGCTGGAGCAACATGAGATCGATCTGGTGATCATGGATATCCGCATGCCGGGGATGGACGGTTATGACTGTGCAGAGCATGTGAAGCAGCGCTGGCCTGAATTGCCGGTCATCGCCTTAACCGCATCCGTTATGCAGGATGAGTTCCAGCAGCTGAAGCAGGCTAACTTTGACGCTTACCTGCGCAAGCCGGTATTAAAAGGTGATCTGTTCCAGACGCTGATGCAGTTTCTGACACATGATATAGAGGCGCATGATGCAGCGACTGACACTGGGGGTGTGCGTCTGCGGGCACAAGACCTACAGCCGTATGTATCTCAACTCAAGCAGCACGCTTTCATGTTGTTTCAGCAATCACAGAAGAGCAACAATATGGACACGATTACCGCGTTTGCTAAAGCCGTCGCGGATGTGGCGGTCGCCGGGCAGGCTCAAGCACTGGACCGTTACGCTACGTTGCTACTGGACGCGGTGGATAGCTTTAATATCATGGCGATCAAAGCGTTGATGACTGAATTTGAATCAGCCTGGGCTGATCTGCCCTGAGTGATCGACGCGATAAGCTGCGTCGCTGAGTTTATAAAAAAGCCCCGTCGGTAAACCGTACGGGGCTTTTTTCGGGTATGGCGTGGGTGATGCTTAGCCAAGAAACAGCTGATAGGCGCGGTTATCGGTTTCTTCCCAGAAGTTGTAACCGATCTCCGCGAGGAAGCTTTCCACTTCGCTACGCTCACCTTCCGGCACCTGCATACCGACCAGTACGCGTCCGTAAGCTGCACCGTGGTTGCGGTAGTGGAACATAGAGATATTCCAGCGGCCGCCCAGTGTGCTGAGGAATTTCATCAGCGCGCCCGGACGTTCCGGGAACTCAAAGCGGTATACCACTTCGTTTTCCAGTGATCCCGGTGCGTGACCACCGACCATATAACGCACGTGCAGCTTGGCGATCTCATTGTCGGTCAGATCTTCCACTTCTGGCACATGTTCACGCAGGTCGTTCAGTAGCGATTCCCGACCACAGCCAGCGGCCTTAGTCTGGATACCGGCAAAGACAATGGCTTCGTTGTCGTCGCTATAGCGGTAGTTAAACTCGGTGATATTGCGCTGCCCCAGTGCTGCGCAAAATGTTTTAAAACTGCCCGGACGTTCGGGGATCTTAGCCGCAATAATCGCCTCGCGGTTTTCACCCAGCTCTGCCCGTTCGGCGATATGCCGCAGGCGGTCAAAGTTGACGTTGGCGCCGGAATCGATCGCAATCAGGGTTTCATCTGAGCAGTTTTCACGTGCGACATATTTCTTCATGCCCGCTACACCCAATGCACCTGCCGGTTCGCAGATGGAACGGGTGTCATCGTAGATATCTTTGATGGCGGCACAGATCTCATCGGTATTGACCGTGATCACCTCATCCACATATTGGCGTGCGATCTCAAACGTGTGTTCACCGATCTGAGCGACCGCCACGCCTTCGGCAAAAATACCCACCTGAGACAGGGTGACGCGCTCGTTGGCTTCCAATGCTGCTTTCAGACAGGCTGAATCTTCATACTCGACGCCGATCACTTTGACTTCCGGGCGCAGGTATTTGATGTACACCGAGATACCTGCAATCAGGCCACCGCCGCCAACCGGGACAAAAACCGCATCAATCGGCCCACTTTCCTGACGCAGGATCTCCATCGCAATGGTGCCTTGTCCGGCAATGACGTCCTGATCGTCGTACGGATGTACGTAGACATAACCGTGCTCTTCAACCAGTTTCTGAGAGTGGGCCAGTGCCTGATCAAAGGTGTCGCCGAAGAGCACCACATTACCGCCCCATGCACGGACATTGTTGACCTTAATGTCCGGTGTGGTTTTTGGCATCACGATGGTGGCATCCACCCCCATCTTATTGGCGGCCATCGCCAGACCCTGTGCATGGTTGCCAGCAGAGGCAGCGACCACACCACAGGCGCGCTCTTCTGCGCTCAGCTGATTCATCTTGTTGTAAGCGCCACGGAGCTTGAACGAGAACACGGGTTGTTCGTCTTCACGCTTAAGCAAAATCTTGTTACCAAGGCGCTTCGACAGTGATGGAGCGACTTCCAATGGAGTTTCAACCGCCACGTCGTAAACACGGGCTTCCAGAATCTTCTTGATATATCGGTGTGCCATAGGGGTATCGGTATCTTGCGGGGGATTTTTTGACTGCGTATTGAGAGAATGGTAAAGGCTCAGGCATCTATGGACAAGCAATAAACAGTGCCAGAGAGCGCTATTTGCGCTTATTACTGCCTTGATTGACGTATTTTGCGCGGCCTGATGATCGTTGATTGTGGGATAGGGGTAATCCAGTGCTTTTGAATATCCCGCGAAAGTAGTGGTTTTTAGCGCCACCGTTGGCTACAAGCCGTCGCAATCTGTGCGTATAATTTCCCCAAAATTGGCTTCTTAGATGACTGGGGATGCGTGACGCATGACACAAGACGAAATGAAGAAAGCTGTAGGTCAGGCTGCGGTTGATTACATCAAGCCGCGCCTGGGTAAAGACAGCATTGTGGGTGTGGGTACCGGTTCTACCGCTAACTGCTTTATCGACGCATTGGCAGAGATCAAGCACTTGTTTGACGGTGCCGTCGCCAGTTCCGAAGCGACCGCGGAACGCCTGCAAGCGCACGGTATTCAGGTATATGACATGAATTCTGTCGCGGATATGGAAGTCTATGTGGATGGTGCTGATGAGTTTGATGACGGCCTGAACCTGATCAAAGGCGGCGGTGGTGCACTGACCCGTGAGAAGATCGTGGCGGCTGTTGCGAAAGAGTTTGTCTGCATTGTGGACAGCACTAAACATGTTGAGGTGATGGGTGAATTCCCGCTGCCGGTGGAAGTGATTCCAATGGCACGATCTCAGGTGGCCCGCGAACTGGTGAAACTGGATGGCATGCCGGTGTGGCGCGAAAACTTCGTTACCGACAATGGCAACATGATTCTGGATGTACATGATCTGGAGATCACTGATCCTAAAGGTCTGGAAGAACACCTGAACAATATTGTGGGTGTGGTAACCAACGGCCTGTTTGCCCAACGTGGTGCCGATGTGGTGCTGATGGGGACTGAAGAAGGCGTGCAGACTATCAAGCTGGACAGCTAATAGATTTGACGTAACTGCCTGAACGGTAAGGGTTCAGGCAGTCTGTGTCTAAGGTACTAAGAACTAAGTGTAAGCACTCAGTATCAGAGCTGAGCTTAGAACGAAACGTTAGACCAGGCGATGCTTGCAGGCATGGTGATCCAGGCCAGTGCTACCAGATTAACCAGAATCCAGCCAAAACCAGAACCGTCGCGGAAATTTTCGTCGTGATGTGCCATTGAGTTCACCCTTTCAAATAGATAAAAATTGAAAAACTGTGCGCGATTTATAAGCAGGATGCTCCGCATAGAAAGAGTCATCCGCAGCTGACGCGGGAAAACTGTCTCGCTTTCTCTCAACGTCGTGACTGCTGTGTTATTGCTGTCTGTTCCGGTTAGCCGGAATCTTGTATGTGTTTATAAATTGCACAGAACTGTCTTGGAGCGCGATTCTAGCAGGACCGATTTGCTTTGAGTAGTCCTGAAATTCCCTTGTTTTTTATAATGATATTTAAGTATTAATACCGAGTTTTCGGAGTGAGGAGCGGCTCAATCGCTGTGTTATCGGCCGTTCGCACGACACCAGTCACCCGCTATTTTGCGCAGTAACACCTTGTTTCGTGTCGGGTTCTCCCGGCTGCCGTAGGCATTCAAAATCCGCTCAATCCACTGCAAAAGACCTCTCGGCAGTTGATCTCCGCTGGGGTAGGTTGAATGAATCAGAAAGGTCTCTTCCGAGTAGAGCACGCTACTCACATCCCCCGAACGCATGTCGACCATAATCAGCGCCTCCTCCATGCCGCCGCAATGATCGCGTGTCCCTTTCATCATCAACTGTTCGTTAATGATACGGATCGGTACAAAACCACCGCCCAGATTACGGAACAGGTGTTGAAAGCCCGCACGGCCGAGCATGGTTTGCAGTACTACATGAAGGTAGTCGTCGTACATCGGTTCACGCAGATACTGATTGTGATACTGGCGCAGGTGCTGGACGGAGTCCGCATCGATAAACAGATCAGGATGATCGTTAAAAGAGAGGAACAACAATTCGTCCGATACGCTCTGCTGCTTCAGTTCACTGAAGGTCAGCGCGAAGGCCGAGTGGCAAAAACAGAGGCTGATGAACAGCAGAGCAATCTTTTTCACGTTAGCATCCCTGTATTTTTTACGATTGGCGTTATGATAGAGAAAGTTGTCTGCTAAGGGATAGATAGGATGCGTTGGTTACTGACACTGCTGGTTATTGTTGCGTTGTTTCTGCACAACTTACCGTACCTGATTCGTGATCAGGCGGTTATCTGGTTACGCTCACAGGGGGTAGAGACGGCCAGCCTTAAAGCCCTGAACGTGAACTGGCTCAGTGGGGAAATCGAAATTCTGGAGCTGCGAGCCGAATCTGACGGGCATCAGTCGCTGAATATCGACCGTCTCTTTGTAAAGCTGGATTATGCGGCGCTCACCGATCAACGCATACTCGTACGTACGATTCAGCTGAAAGGTCTGAACTCCGGCATTGTTGAGCAAGCGCCGTCCCTGTGGCTCGGGCCTATAGACCTGAATGCATTGTCCGGTGATGACAGCACGCAGGAAACATCCGACAGCGGGTCGGCATGGTTGCCGGGGATCGATGATATCCAGCTCGAAGATATCCGCTGGTATACCGCGATGGCGGGTCAGGAACATCAGCTCAATATCTCGCAGGGTGAACTGAAGGATTTCCATTTCTGGAACAAAGAACAACCCACCGCACTGAACCTGGATGGCAGCATTAATGGCGCACCTCTGTCTTTGAAAACAGAGAGTACACCGCTGCCGGAAGAAAAACGCAGCACGCTCCGCGTCAATATCAGTCAGTTCCCGCTGCACAGCGTGACCGCGTTAATCGAACCGGGACTGAAAGCGTTTATCGATCTGGATCTTAAAATCAGTGCCGATTTTAAGGGTGAAACGGGGCAGGTGACGCAAAGCGGGTCGATCCGTGTCAGTGATTTAAAACTGGCGCGGGATGGATTAGACGTACAGCAATCTGACCTTAACTGGAAAGGTGATGTAGCGGTTTCTCTGCGTGATGGTCAACCCGATAACCTGAGCGTTAAAGGCCTGCTGACAGGCAATAAGCTGGATCTTAAGCAACCGGAAACTGAGTTGCAGCTTGCCGGATATACGCTGTCGCTCAACACCCAGTTACAAGGCAAGCAACAGTCATTGAGCCAGAAAGGGCCACTTAGCCTGACGGGCTTGCAGGCCTCACTGGGAGATCAGTCTCTGCAACAGTCGAAACTTGATTGGGATGGCGAGGTCGCGCTGGTACTGAATCAGGGACAACCGACGGATCTGCGTGTGGGTGGTGACTTGAACGGTCAGGGGCTGGTGCTTCAGCAGCAGAAGCAGCAGGTAAAGCTCGGCCAGTACGCGCTCAACGCACAGGTGAAAAGTGCTGACATGGCGGCCTTTGATATCCAGCTACCATCGACCGAACTACAACAGTTCAGTCTGTCTGCGGCAGCCAATCCCCTGTTGGCGTTGCAAAATTTGGTAGTTAAGCAGGCACAGGTGAAGTTGCCGTTGCAGGTGAAAACCGGTCCTGTTTCGGCGGATGGTTTGTTGGTGTTGGGTGAAAACAAACATCTGCTGAAGCTGGCGCGTACACGCCTCAAATCGGTTCACTTTCTGCCAGAGCACGCCGCCGCGTTGGGCAGCCTGAGCATGGCGGGGCTTGATGCAAATGTCACGCTATCGCCTGAAGGAAAAATGAGCGATGTGGACTGGCTGCTGGCGCAGTTGTCGCCGCCGTCAGACGATAAGGTTGTTGCAGATAAGTCCACGAGCGAACCGGCTAAGCCGTTACGGATCAGCCTGAAGAGTTTCGATATGGTGGGTAAAAACCAGATCCACTTCACCGATCAGGGGACGGAGCCTGCGTTTAGCAGCACGGTCGATCTGGAAACCCTGACGTTGGGCGCGGTTGATACCGGCACGGTGCAATCGACCCCCTTTGGTTTACAGGCGACGATTAATCAGTTCTCTACGCTGGATCTGAAGGGTGAGGCTGAACTGAGCGGTGATGAGCACAATGCCAACTGGCAGCTGAATTTGAAGGATCTGGAACTGCCGCCTCTCAGCCCCTACGCCGAACGTTTTACCGGCTATTACCTCAACAGTGGGCAGTTTAATCTGGATGCCAAAGGTACATTGGCAGAGGGCAAAATTGAGGGTGTTAATCAGATGCGCTTGAACCGCCTGACGGTTGATCAGCGCGATTCTGATAAGGTGGCTGCGTTCAGTCAGAAGATCACCATGCCGCTGGAAACCGCGATTATGATCTTGGAGGACAACGACAACAACATTGAGCTGGATATTCCCGTTAGTGGTTCGTTGTCTGATCCAGAGTTTGGCTATCAGAGTGTCATCAATGAGCTGGCGGGGCGCGGTTTGAAAACTGCGGCGATCAGTTTCCTGACGAAATCCCTGCAGCCTTACGCAACCCTGATTTCGTTGGCTAGCACTGCCATGGAGGCCTCTGAAAAAGGCACCTTCATTACACTGACCCCAGTGGCGTTCACACCGGGTAGCGCGGCGCTCAACGGTAAAGGCAAAGAGTATCTGGGGAAACTGTCGGACATGCTGAAGGAGCGTCAGGCAATGCGCCTGAATATTTGCGGACGTGCTGTCGCAGCGGATGGTCCGGAACTGATGCCTGCGCTGGTGGCGGCGAACAAAAAACGTAAGAAACCGTTGTCGCAGGATGCCCTGCAGCAGGAGCTGCAACAGAAGCTGCTGGATCTGGCGAATCAGCGTGCGGCAACAGTGAAACAGCATATGTCTGCCAGCATCGACAACAGCCGTTTGTTCCTCTGTTTTGCCAAAGTAGAACAGACCGCTGATGCTAACGCGCGTGTAGAACTGGGCCTCTGATCAGACCCAGTTCCATGTGGCGTTTACCCCAAGCGACGCAGCAGCTGGTAACTGTTGCGTTCATCGACCCGACGCCGGGCCAGCAGACCGGTCAGTGTGAAGAGCGCTGTCGCCGCCAATGGCAGCAGTAGCCAATTGGTGGGATGCAAAACCGGCTCGATCAGCACCAGCCGCTGATGGATAAACCAGAGCGCAATTTCGCCCAGTGCAGCGGCTAATCCGCCACAGACCAGACCCAATAGTGCAAATTCCAGCAGATCCAGTTGCTGACACTGTTGCGGTGTAGCCCCCAGTGTATGCAGCAGGGCGTTCTCATAGCGGCGCTGGTCCAGCTCCTGACTGAGTGTGGTAAACACCAGCACCAGTCCCGCCAGTAAGGTGAGCAGCATGACGAGCCCTGAGGTATCACTCAGTTTTCCGATCAGGCTGCGTGCCTGTGCCAGCAGTTGCTCGATATCGATCAGGGTGATGGTTGGGAACTGCTGCAACAGCTCATTGCCCACCTTGCGTTGCTCGCCACTGGCGTAAAAACTGGTGATATAACTCACTGGCATGTTATCCAGCGCGCCGGGAGTGAAGATCACGTAGAAGTTAGGCTGGAAGGATTCCCACTGCACGGAACGTATCGAGCTGATGGTGCCTTCCACCGTGTGGCTGCCGATACTGAACATCAGCTGATCACCTAAGGTTAACCCCAGGGTGTTGGCAAATTCCTGCTCGACCGACAGCTGAACCTCGTCACCGTCGCTTTGAGACACCCATTGACCGCTGAGCAGGCGATTATGGGCGGGCATCTGTTTCCCCCAGGTCAGGTTGAGTTCACGGTTCAACGCGTTGTGTTGCCGCTGTTCCGGCGTGAATGCGGTGGCAATCGGCTCTCCATTCAGACCACTGATACGGCCACGGATCATCGGATACAGCTGGCTTTGCAGATCATAGGATTGCAGCAGTTGATCAACGCCGTCCCGTTCATGCTGTTGGATGTTGATCAGAAAATGATTGGGTGTTGTGTCCGGTAGCTGGGACTGCCAGCGATCAAGCAGGTCGGATCGTGCCCAGAGGCTAATGGCCATCAGTGCCAGTAACAAGCTGATAACCGGAATCTGCATCTGGTGCCAGCGCTGTTGTTGCTGTAACCGCAGTCGTAACAGGCGGACCAGCGTGTGTTTTCCTGCCAGGGCAAAGGCGCTGATACGCAGCAACCATGCCCCCAGCTTACCCAGCAACCATGCAGTCACCAACAAGCTGGCGATCAGAATCAGCGTCAGCTTAAGATCGTCCAGATAAAGCATCAACAGGCCTGTCAGCATCAATCCGGCAACCAGCTGTAACAGGCGTCCGCCCAATGTGGTTGGGGTGGCACTGCGCCGGAACAGGTGCATAACGGAGACCTGACTCATCGAGACCATCGGCGGCAACCCCAGCGTAATCAGGCTGACCAGCCCCAGCAGTGCGCCAAGGCTATAAAGTGCGGGCTGAGCGGGAGGCACCGGCTGCGGCAACAGGTCATCCAACAGATACAGTGTTACCTGTTCCAGCCCCAGTGCCACCGCAGTACCCGCGAGTGCGCATACCAGCCAAGCCAACAATAACTGTAACAGGAACAGTCCCTGCAACTGACGGGCGCTCATACCGAGACTGAGTAATACCGCGGCGCGGTCACGGGAGTTAAGCGTGTACCGCCGCAGACTCAGGGCGATGGTCAGGGCTGATATCAGCAAGGTCAGCAACGCGCCTAAACGCAGATAGCGGGAGGCATTGTTCAGCGCACCGCCATTGATATTATTGCTGCTGTCTAAGGTGATCAGACGTTCGCCGCTGGCGAGGTCCGGACGCAGCTGATTCTCCAGTTTAGTCAGTGCCTCCGGGTCACCGGCAAACAGCTGACGGTAACGCACGCGCGAACCCGGCCCCAGCAACCCGGTAGCGTCCAGATCTTGCTGGTTGATCATCACTTGGGGGCTAAAGTTGCTGAAACCATTGCCACGATCCGGTGTGCTGATCAGTTTGGCGGCAATGGTAAATTGTGCGTATCCCAGTTCAATCTGATGCCCAACCTCGAGATTCAGTCGTTCCAGTACAGAGGGTTCCGCCCAGAGTGTGCCTGGTTCAGGAATGCCCGCCTGTTCAGGTTGTGTCACGATGTTGCCACGCAGAGGGTAGGGCATATTGATCGCCCGTAGCGAGATCAGCAGTAAATTTTCACCCGCCTCGATCATGGTTGGGAACTGGGCGACCTGTGAAGTTTCCAGTCCCAATGTGTTGGCATTGTTGGCGATAGCCGTCGGAATCGGGCGGCTGCTATGCAGGGTCATATCGGCCCCCAGCAGATCAGCGGTCTGGCGTCCCAGACTTTGCTCAAGCCGGTCACCCAACACGGCCAGTAAGGTGGCAATCGCGATGGCGACGGTGAGCGCGAGCAGTAACGCTCGCCAGATCGGCAGTCGCCCGGCGGCCAGTGTTTGTTGCCATGCCAGTTTTAGCAGGCTGCTAGCGGTCATTGTGGCCACTCCTGCAGTTCACCGTTATGCAGATGCAGGCGGCGATCACAGCGGCTGGCCAGATGGTTGTCGTGGGTGATGAGTACCAGCGTGGTGTTCTGATCCGTATTCAGCTGGAACAGTTGTTCAATGATCGCTTCTCCGGTGTGCTCGTCGAGATTACCGGTGGGTTCGTCAGCAAACAGCAGGTCGGGTTCTGAGGCAAATGCACGGGCAATCGCAACACGTTGTTGCTCCCCGCCTGATAACTCTGCCGGATAGTGATCTAATCGCGCACCTAGCCCCACTTGTTGTAACCATTCCCGGGCACGGTCAGTGGCTTGAGCGGTACCACGGATCTCCAGTGGCAGTACGACGTTTTCGAGTGCATTCAGCTCAGGTAGCAGGTGGAAGGTCTGAAAAACAAAGCTGATATGGCGCGAGCGCAACTCGGCACGGGCTTTCTCATCTAGAGAGTGCGTATTTTGCCCGGCAATGGCTATGCTGCCTTCGCTGGCCAGATCTAATCCCGCCAGCAGGCTCAGCAGGGTCGATTTGCCGGCACCGGACGGTCCGGTGATGGCGATGGTTTCACCCCGGCGGATCTCCAGATTAATCTGGCTGAACAGTTCCAGCATTCCGGCTTGCGTGTCGAACCGTTTTGCGACATCTTGAGTAGATAAAATGATCTCTGATACAGGCCCGTTCATGTTACGTATTCTCGTCCTTACCTGGCTAATCTGTATAGCTCCTCTGTCCAGCGCAACAACGCTACTGGTGATGGGAGACAGTCTTTCTGCTGCGTACGGTATCGCCCCTGAAAAGGGGTGGGTGGCATTATTGGATCAGCGCCTGCAGCAGAAGGGGTACGCGGTATCCGTGGTGAACGCCAGTATCAGCGGTGAAACCACTCAGGGAGGCCTGAGTCGGCTACCTGCGCTGCTAAAACAGTATCAGCCCGACATCGTGATGTTGGAGCTGGGTGCGAATGATGGTTTACGGGGTACGTTCCCACCGGTCATTCGGAGTAACCTGGATCGTTTGACCCTGCTGTCTCAACAGCAAGGTGCCAAAGTGCTGGTACTGGGCATGCAGTTGCCGCCCAATTATGGGCCTGCTTACACCCGCCGCTTTGCTGATGTTTTTCAGCGCGTGGCGAGCGCGCGCGACACCGCGTTAGTACCATTTTTTATGGAAAGCGTCGCGTTGGAGCCCGCACTGATGCAGAACGACGGCCTACATCCTAATGCAGCGGGACAGCCTTATCTGCTGGATACGGTATGGCCGGCGTTAGAAGCGCTGCTTCCTCAGCCGTAACTGGCATGGGAATCATGACGTTTACCCGGGTGCCATGCTCGGGTGAACTCTGAATCCTGAACTGGCCTCCCAGTGCATTGACTCGCTCGCGCATCCCAATCAGACCAAAACCCCCACCTTTGCTTTCTTCACTCTGGCTAAACCCGTGACCGTTGTCGGTCACGGAAAGTTCCAGAAAATCTTCCTGATCGCTTTGATAGCGATGTAATTCCAGCGTGATGTGATCCGCAGCGGCGTGGCGCAGCGTATTGGTCAGGGCCTCTTGTACCAGCCGATACAGGGTGATGTTGTAGGTCTCGGCCATCTCGTTGAGCGGGCCGCTGAAGCGGGTTTCCAGCTGAATGCCGCGTTTACGCAGTCGCAGGTTGGAGATGCATTCATGCAGCGCGTCTACCAGACCCAGATCATCCAGTGACGTTGGCCGCAGATAGCGCATCAGGTCATAGGTGACCGCGTAAATATGACGGGCGATGGTATCGATCGAGTCGGCACTTTGGTGCACTGCGCTGGTTTCGTTCGGGTGCAAACGCTTCAGCAGCCGGGCGTCGGTGCGGATAGCCGTCAGCGACTGACCAAGCTCGTCGTGTAGCTCGCGCGCCAGATGACGCCGCTCGTTTTCCTGTACCTCCATCACCCGATGCGCCAAACGCTGATTTTCGAGCAGTTGAGCGTTCAGCTCCCGTGTCCGCTGATCAACATGGCTTTCGAGTTGGTTACGCTCACTCTCCAGCTGCTGCAAAACGGCCTGACGTTGCTGCTGTCCTTCCCGTTTCTGCTCCGTATACGCTTGAGTCAGTTTTAGCAGCGCCAGTGAAAAAAGCAGCGCGCCGGCCATCAATACCCAGTTGATATCACTCCATACCATACTGCGGGATAGCTGCACCTGTAGTGGCTGACCAAAGCGATTGAGTTTGTGGGTGACAGACAGGGTCGGCAACCAGTTGTTATCAGGCAATTGACCGCTATTGACCAGCAAACGGCCATTGGCATCTAGCAGTGATATCCGGGTGTAAGAATCTTTGGCGGGGGTGGCTGGCAGTAAACCCTCAAAGGTAATCACTAATGAGGCGACCTGAAAGCTGTCATCCGGGCTGTTGTTATTGGCATATACCACTTGGTACAGCGTGTACGCCGAGCGCCCATCATCCAGGGCGAAGGGTTCGGTGGCGACCGGGCGGCGGTAATAGACGCTGTCGAGGAATGATTGCGCAAAATGCGTGTCGGTGCTCATGTCCAGACCGAGAAATCGCCGGGTTTCTGAATTAAAGGGTTCGATAAACGTAAAAGGGAAAAAGATCCGTTCGCCCTGACTGCCGCTGACCTGTGCCTGATTTTCACCAAAGCGGATACTGAAATAGTCATAACCGCGCGTGCGCATCGTCTGTTCAAAGACGCTCAGATCGTTGATCGATACACGTTCTTGTAACTGCAGGCGGGCTATATGTGGATTGCGGGTACGCATACCTGTCGCAAAGCGCCGTATTGCCTGATGATCGTTCGGTTGGGCATCAACCAGCGTGGTAAAACTTTGCAGCAGAACTTCGTTGAGGCGGGTGCGATCGTAAATACTGTCGTAGAGATACCCGGCTTCGTCATTGACCTGTTGCTGAATGCGACTGTAATCGAGGTTCAGCAGGAACAGTTGCAAACATCCTGTTAGCAACAGCCAGAGTGTTGGCAGTGTCCATTTGGTTAGTGGCGTATTCAATGTCAGACGTCCTGTCCTGAATATAGGGATAATCTTGAAAGACTGGTCAAATACTACTCTTGTTGGGCGGTTTTGACGAGTCTGCTACCGTCGGCCTCCTTGCCGAGGGTAATGGCGAGACCGCTTTTCAAAGCCGTCTCGCGGGTGTCGTTTGCTCAGTGGCTGATGACTTAGCCAGCAAAGTTCTCGTTTACAAAGTCCCAGTTAACCAATTGCCAGAAGGCTTTCAGGTAATCCGGGCGTACATTGCGGTAGTCGATATAGTAGGCGTGTTTCCACAGATCAACTGTCAGCAACGCAGTTTGACCGGCGGTCATCGGTGTGCCGGCATTGCTGGTGTTGACGATCTCCAGAGATCCGTCCGGGTTTTTAACCAGCCAGGTCCAGCTGGAACCAAAATTGTTAACGGCTTTGTCGTTCAGTTCTTCCTGAAACGCTGCAAATGAGCCCCATTTAGCGTTGATTGCATCAGCAACCGCGCCGGCAGGAGCGCCGCCACCGTTCGGTGACAGGCAGTTCCAGTAGAATGTGTGGTTCCAGATCTGCGCGGCGTTGTTAAAGACACCACCCGCAGGTGCGGATAAGATGATCTCTTCCAGCGTTTTGCCTTCAAATTCAGATCCCGGCACCAAACCGTTCAGCTTAACCACATAGGTGTTATGGTGTTTACCGTGGTGGTAATCCAGTGTTTCGGCAGAGATGTGCGGCTCTAGTGCATCTCGGGCATAGGGCAGCGCTGGCAATTCAAAGCTCATGAGTGTTTACCTCCATATTAGTTACAACCATACTGCTGCCCTTCCTACGGAAGAACTCGCAGAATGGATGCGGTAAGTGCATTGAGAATAGCACCGCCTTGAGCGGTTTTCATGGCACAAAACGTAAGGGATTATTGAATGGAAATTGCAGTGCTGCGACTAAAGTAAGCTGAAATACGCGGGTTGAAGCCTTAAAATGTGGTTTCATAACAAAAATCAGAACAAAGTGTTTACAAAATATGGGTAAGATTTTTCTTTGGATTGGAGCTGTATCTATGGCCATATTTCTGGCCAAAACACAGTTGTGGACGTCGGACACCTATGGCCCGTTTGTTGAAGGCTGTATGAAGGGTGATAATGTCACAGAAGAACGCTGCGAATGCCTGGGCAAATATGTACACAAGCATTTCAGCGATAACGAAGTGAAAGCAATTATGGCGCAGCAACTTGACGGCGCTTTTGGTGAAAAGGTACGAGAAGTGGTTGCCGCCGGTTCTCAGGCGTGTCTGACCCCTTAATAGATCATCTTTTCATCCGGCTGAGCGTTTTCAGTCGGTTGACGAGTCCCTTGTGCTCGCTAGCGCATGCAGCGGAAAGTCAGGGTCACCCACGACATAAAAGAACGGGTTGATCAGGCTTTCCTGCTGGTTATATTTCAAGGGCTGCAGGTTCTCTGCATGCACC
>NZ_JBFGYC010000027.1:0-16616 GCF_041587635.1 Pontibacterium sp.
CATCGGCATCGTAGGGGTCTACCCGAGCCGCCGTAATGGTTTGATTAACGTACGCATTACCATTGTCATCGACACCGTCCCAAGGGGTATAGGTCTTGCTCGGATCATAGTAAAGCACATTGTATCCGGCACAGGATTCGAGTATCTCATCACGGTCTTCACGGGTCGGGGTAATATCAATATTGCCGCTATTGGGAAAAGAGTCGTAAATCGAGATGGCACTCACACCCGACGACCTCAAGACCTCCCAATCCATGCTGCCAGAATCATCCACCAGAAAGAAAATATTCGGTTTAACCGACGTCGTCAGATACAGGGGGGTCTGTGAAAGATCAGCTAACGTAATGGACGGATAGGCTGAGATCAGAGGCAGTAGGAGATATCCCAATCGAATTCGGAAGATCCTGTTCATCGTTCAGGTTCCTGCTATTAGCGTTTATAAACCGACTGCAATTTCACTTCGGAGGACGAACTAAGCCCCACCGCTCGAGCCGTAATACGGTAGTAGCGGCGCTGCTCCTTAGCCTTACCCGCCTCTTTGCTATCATCTGGCGCAGATGCCGCCAACTCCTCAATAATGTAAGTCGCAAACGCAGAAAGCTGGGAAAAACCTTTTTTGTCCGAATCCGTCACTTGTGAGCGCATGCTACGCACACTGGTACCCAATGCCGACCAGTTATCCCAGTTATTGGTACCATCGGTCTTGGGGGTATATAAGCCATTGCTGCCATCAAACGCAGGCATGGTCACCACAGATTCCAGATACGCTTCACCATCATGTAACGCGGCTTCCGCTGCTTCAAACGCCATCTGTCGATCACGTGACTGCGCAGCCATTTTCTCTTCAAGCCCGGTCACCTCAATACCCGCCATACCAATCAGTGTCATGATCACTAAAAAAATCATCGACACGATCAGCACCGCCCCCTTCTGCTTCTTTGAACTACTCACTTATATCACCCGGTTACGCAGGGTAATGGTTGTCGTAAACACTTTGCGTAATCGCCGGTCCGTTGCGGTAACCGCTGCACCGTTATAACTGTATGTCTGCGCACTCGAGAGCACATTGTCCTCGATACTACGCATCAATAAGCTGATGCGAATGGCAACCACCTCTGTGACATCCAAATCTTCAGTTCCATCACCGTTGGTATCCGCCGCCACGTAATAGTCAGCATCACCATCATCGTCATTATCGATACCGTAGGTTATCTGCATGTTTTCAACGCCCTCCACCAGCTCCTGCTCTTCGAGTCCTGCAGATCCGCTGCTGACAGTGATGGCTGACCGATGCAATGCGGGTGAGCCAAAAGCGTTATCATCGATGTAGTAGGCATAGTTTTTATAGAGCTGTACCGTAGCCCCGGATGGAAAGGTATAAGCCGTTCCCTGTGTTGACGCGCAATCAACGGGCAACCCTAACCCTTTGGTGCAGTTGCCGGGCACCGCCTGTCCACTGTTGTGGTTAACTTGTTTGGTCTGGCTACCGGTATTCACGGTGTTGCTTTGCTGAAAGATAGCGGAATGTGCACAGTCAGAAATTAGGAGAATCTGACCTTTCTGATAATCGTGATTGGCGTAACAATGAATAGTCGCCGATGCCGCCACATGGCTTTCCACCGTACAACTACCCTCACCATCAGCAAACTTCACACTGACAATATCCGTGCCCGCTGTTGGCGTCGCTGCTGTCGGTAAAGGGATACTGGTGCCGCTAGCAACGACATAGTTATCTTCCACCATAACCGGTTGCGACATATCAAACTGCGCATAGATCTCATCACTGTTACTGGTATCTCGTAACGTGTTCGCTAACGAGGTATTCGCAGAACAACCGACGTATCCGGCAATTCGTAAGTCCCGTGATAGAAACTCTACCGCGAAACGGGCGTTCTCTTGCATTGTTGCCAGTGCAGTTTGCATAGCATATGTCGTACGGCTGCCAAGAAACATCTGTAGTACCGCTGCTGTCAGCAACGTGCCAATCAGCAAGGCGACCATCAGTTCGATCATCGACAGCCCCTGCTGGCGTTTACGGTTTATTCTGCTTAACAGTTTCATAAGCTCGCACTGACCGCCAAACGTGTTGAAACAGCATTGCTGGCACGCTCATCATTCCACCAGACATACACCACAATGGGCAGATCGCTGTCGGTACTGGTCCCACATGCCGGTGTTGTGATATCTCCGTCGGTACTGTCATCAGGATTCGTGTCACGACATACCAACCCATTTCCCAAGGGCAGTTCTGCCGCTAACCGTGCTTGCCACCGAAATACATCATGCGCTGCCATCTCCGCATCGGAACAACCGGTCGTTGTTTCACAGTTACTGTCTTCCGTACCAGAGGCCAAAAAATAGTTACCATTCTCGACCGCCGCAACATTGGCGCGCATTCTGTCGATAATGTCATACGCCAATATTGTCGCCTGACTGCGCATATAAGCACTCTGATTCTGCTTTAGGGAAACCACCTGCAATCCCGCCATTCCCATCAACCCCAAAGATGTGAGCAACAGTGCAACTAGCACTTCGATCAGGGTGTAGCCGCGTTCACCCATCGGATCCACAGACACCATCATTCTGTGCTCCATCCCAGGCCCGGATCCTACCGAACTGATTGACCTGCAGATACCGTACATCAGTATCCCCATTGCCATCATCGGCAGAAAAACAGACATCATTTCCGCTACTGAGAAGCCCTGAGCTCTTAAACGTAATATTGCTTCCACTCATCGCAATGGCATTTGCCGGAGCATCTTCAACCCGCACTGCTGCGCTACCCGCTACAACCGCCCAGCCGTTGGCCCAGTTGCTACCACAGGTATAGTTCGCCATGTTTTCGGTGTTGTTACGCGCACACACGGTTACTTGCACGTCCTGGCGTATCGCCTCTGCTCTTGCCAGTGAAACACTGGCGAGTAACCGGTTTTGAATCGAATCCATTCGGCTCTGCTGAACAAACGGTCCGAAATTAGGCATTACGATGGTGGAAAGAATCACGATAATCGACAGTACGATCAGTAACTCTATCAACGTAAAACCACTCATTTTCTTCATTTTTGAACGAGACCTAAACTAATACTTTCTTCGTAGTAAAACAGTCTAGTCGCTGCCGTTAACTCCCGCCATAGGACGACGTAAAAAATAGACGGAATCTGCCCCTGATCAAAAAACACTCGGTTAAATCGGCAATTGATAGAGGAGCGATGAACTTGGAAATGCATAACCCCGCAGGGCGCAAAGGATGAAGAAAAGGGAGGCCGCAGATATATCAGGCATAAAAAAACCGATGCAGTTGCATCGGTTTTTTATGCCCCGGAAGGCTTAGCTCGCGTCAGCCACCGACAGGATCGCCACCTCAAAGCTCAGCTCACGGCCAGCCAGCGGGTGGTTAAAATCAACATGCACCGATTGCTCATCAAAACGATCGATCACACCTGGCAGCTCACCCTGCTTGGCGTCCTGAAAGGTGATCACCAGACCTTTCTCCAGCTTCATGTCTTCAAACTGGGTACGTGGAAAACGTTGAACGTTACTCGGGTTTGGCATCCCAAAGGCATGCTCCGGTGAGATCTGCAGGGAATCTTTTGCCCCTTCTACCAAACCAAATAAAGCCTGCTCGAACCCTTCTGGCAGGTTGCCATCGCCCACGGTAAATGTTGCTGGCTGTCCTTCAAAGTTTGAATCAACAACCTGACCATCTTCCAGTTTGATCGCAAAGTGCAGTGTCACGGTTTTACCCGGACCTATGATCTGTTCGCTCATGCTTCACCTTCTGTTTCGTTTCTGTCCCGGATCTTTCCTTCCAGAAACAGCATATCAATGATCAATAATGTTGCGCCGATCGAGATGGCTACATCTGCCAGATTAAACACAGCAAAGTAGTACTCGCCGTAGTGTAGGGAGATAAAGTCGATGACATATCCCTGCACTACCCGGTCATAAAGATTCCCCAAAGCACCACCAAGGACCAGCGCCTGAGCCACCCCAACCCACCATTGCCAGCGGGGCGTGCGCTTCATCCACACTACCAGCATGGCGCTGACACCGACGGCAACAACCACAAAGAACCAGCGCTGAAAGCCACCGGCATCCGCCAGAAAGCTGAACGCAGCGCCGGTGTTGTAGGAGAGACGCAGATCAAAGACCGGCAGAATCTCTACCGGCACACCGTAATCCAGCGAGGTATTGGTCACAAACTTGGACCACAGGTCCAGGACGACAATAACCACCGCCAGCCATAGCCAGATCAGCGAACTCTTTTGCGAAGCGGCAGACATCAACCGAAGTCCCTATGCAAAGCTGCGGCTTTCACCTTCACCGGTGATATTCTCTACGCAACGGCCACACAATGCTTCGTGTTCAGCGTTCGCACCCACGTCTTCACGGTGATGCCAGCAGCGGTCACATTTTTCGTGTGCGGTTTTCGCTACACTCACCTGCAAACCGTCTACGTCTGTCGTCTGTGCGTCAGCCGCTTCAGTGGAAGTCGCAACCGCCGCTTTAGAGGTCAGCAAGACAAAGCGCAGCTCATCACCCAGCAGGTCCAGCGTCGCTTTCAGCTCTTCACCGCAGTACAAGGTCACTTCTGCTTCCAGACTGGAGCCAATCAGACCTTCTGTACGACGGGTTTCCAGCTCTTTGTTGACCGCTGTTTTCACCGCCATCACCTGATTCCAGAAGTCACGCCCCATCTGCGCATCATCAGACAATTCAGCCAGATTCTCATACCAGGTACCCAGCAGCACAGATTCATCATGCTCGCCCGGGATCTGTTCCAGAATTTCATCAGCCGTGAAGCTGAGGATCGGCGCAATCCAGCGGGTCAGTGCTTCAACGATATGGTACAGCGCGGTCTGACAAGAACGACGTGCTACGCCATCAGTAGCTGCGGTGTACTGACGGTCCTTGATGATATCCAGATAGAAACCACCCAGCTCCTGCGAACAGAAGTGAGAGATTTTCTGATATACGTTCAGGAATTCATACCGGTCGTAATGACCTTCCAGCTCTTTCTGCAGGCGTGCCGCGCGATCAACCGCCCAGCGATCCAGTGCAACCATCTCTTCTGCTGCAACCAGATCCGTTTCCGGATTGAAACCACTCAGGTTCGACAGCAGGAAACGCGCCGTGTTACGGATACGACGATAGGCATCCGCTGCACGGTTCAGGATCTCATCAGAACAGGTCATCTCACCGCTGTAATCGGTGGATGCAACCCACAAGCGCAGGATATCTGCACCGTATTTGTTCATCACTTCCTGCGGTGCAACTACGTTACCGATGGACTTGGACATCTTGCGACCCTGACCATCCACGGTGAAACCGTGCGTCAGAACCTGCTTGTAAGGCGCTTCACCTTTGATTGCGATACCGGTCTTCAGGGAGGACTGGAACCAGCCACGGTGCTGGTCAGAACCTTCCAGATACAGATCAGCGGGTGAATGCAGACCTTCACGGGTGTCCAGCACAGAGCAGTGCGTCACACCGGAATCAAACCATACATCCAGCGTATCGGTCACTTTAGAGTACTGCTCAGCTTCATCGCCCAGCAGCTCAGCCGCATCCAGATCAAACCACGCATCGATACCTTCTTTTTCCACACGCAGGGCAACCTGCTCAATCAGCTCAGCCGTTTTCGGATGCAGCTGCTGGGTTTCTTTGTGGATAAACAGGGTGATTGGCACACCCCAGGTACGCTGACGGGAGACACACCAGTCCGGGCTCTGCTCAACCATCGCTTCGATACGGTTCTGACCCCAAGCCGGGAACCACTCCACGCCTTTAATCGCGGTCAGAGCATCAGCCTTCAGGCCTTTCTCTTCCATGCTGATAAACCACTGTGGTGTCGCACGGTAGATCAGCGGTGTTTTTGTACGCCAGCAGTGCGGGTAGCTGTGCTGGAACTTGTGTTCCAGAATCAGCGCGTGATTCTCTTTCAGAACCTCAACAACGGCGTCATCGACTTTGTAAACATGCTGTCCGGCAAACTGCCCGGCACCTTCAACAAAGACACCGTTATCGCTGACCAGATTCAGTGTACCGATACCGTAACGACGACCTGCCTCAAAGTCTTCCACGCCGTGGTCAGGTGCGGTATGTACTGCGCCCGTACCGGCATCCAGTGTTACGTGGTCACCCAGAATTACCGGTGTTGTGCGCTCAGCGACAAACGGGTGCTGCAGTGGGCTGTTTTCCAGCGCCTGACCTTTACAGCGGGCAACAATGCTGTAGCTGTCCACACCGTAACGCTGCATCGCAGACTCAACCAGACCTTCTGCCAGCAGCACGCGCTCCTGACCCAGACCCAGATCAGCCTGTACCAGTACGTAATCCAGCTCAGCATTCAGAGACACGGCCTGACTCGATGGCAAGGTCCATGGCGTAGTGGTCCAGATAACCACAGAGACGTTGCCTTCACCGCCACCGTTTTCCAGTTCAAAACGACTCAGGAAATCTGCCGCATCAACCGGCGCATAACGCACATCGATCGCTGTGGAGGTTTTGTCCTGATATTCAACTTCAGCTTCTGCCAGTGCAGAACCGCCGACAACACTCCAGTAAACCGGCTTGTAACCTTTCACCAGATGACCGTTTTCAGCAATACGACCCAGTGCGCGGATGATGTTCGCTTCAGTATCGAAGTTCATCGTCAGGTATGGGTTGTCCCAATCGCCCAGAACACCCAGACGTACAAAATCTGCTTTCTGACCATCAACCTGCTTGCTGGCATAAGCACGACACTTTTGACGGAACTCTTTATGGCTCAGCTTGGCACCGGCTTTACCGAACTTGGTTTCAACTTTGTGTTCGATTGGCAAACCATGGCAATCCCAGCCCGGTACGTATGGCGCATCAAAGCCTGCCAGAGTACGGGACTTGATAATCATATCCTTGAGGATTTTGTTCACGGCGTGACCGATGTGAATATCGCCGTTCGCGTACGGAGGGCCATCGTGCAGAATGAAGCTCTTACGACCTTTGCTAACCTCACGAATCTTCTGATACAGGTCCATCTCCTGCCAGCGCTTCAGCATTTTTGGTTCGCGCTGGGCCAGATTGCCTCGCATCGGGAATGCCGTTTTAGGCAAGTTCAGTGTCGCTTTGTAATCGGTCATGATCTGTCGCTTCCGGATTGATGTTCAGGTGCATCACGCAAAGTAAGCGCGCGCCTGATCGATATCTGCAAAAATCTGTTTTTTAAGCTGTTCCAGTCCGTCGAACTTCTGTTCGGCGCGGATAAATTCTAAAAACTCTACGCTGAGTAGCTGTCCGTAGAGATGGCCCTGATAATCCAGCAGGTGCACTTCCAGTACGGGCTGAATACCGTTAACGGTGGGACGCGGGCCTACGTTGCAAACACCCCGTTCATAACTACCGTCGGGCATTGCCACCTGCACCGCATAAACGCCCTTCATCGGACACGGGAAGCGGTGCATACGAATGTTTGCGGTGGGAACACCCAACTGGCGTCCCAGTTTTTGTCCGTGCAACACGCGGCCTGTGACGGTGTAACGGCGTCCCAGCAAGCTTTCCGCCAACGTGAAGTCATTCTGCGCCAGGGCTGTACGTATACGTGTACTGCTGACCCGCTCGCCATCCATCAGGAAAGTCGCGGTATTCACCACAGAAAAGCCGTGCTGATCGCCGGTTTTGCGCAGCATTTTGTAATCACCTGCGCGGTCACAACCAAAGCGGAAATCATCGCCAACGACAAAGTGCTTCACCTCAAGCCCTTTGAGCAGCAACTGGTTGATGAACGCATCCGCCGACATCGACTGCAGCCGTTTGTTAAACGTCAGGCATAACACGCGGTCGATATTCTCGGCCTGCAGCAAGCGGACCTTCTCGTCGAAACGAGTCAGCCGTGGCGGCGCTTTATCTCCGGCAAAAAATTCTCGCGGCTGCGGCTCAAACGTAATCGCAACCGAGGGCAATCCCAGCTCTTTGGCTTTGGCCTTAACCTGCTCGAGTACCCGACGATGACCTAAATGCACACCATCAAAATTGCCGATAGTGGCCACACAGCCCCGGTGTTTGTCGCGCAGATTATGTAATCCTCGAATGAGTTCCATCAGTACAACAGCCAAGCCCCAAAAACAAACGGCGAATTATAGCCTAATTGTGCGCCTGCGAGTACCTCTACAATCAGAGAGTTACGTGACTTGCAAGCGTATCAACCGGAATTTTTCAGATGCGAAGGCCGCATCCCCATTAACACCAACACCAATACATAGATGCCTGCACCACTCACTACCAGCACCCCCATATTCCAGGCACGGTCCATAACACCCCACTCCAGCCACTGCTGCAGATCACCTGCTAGCCAGAGCAATACCGCCCCCATCGCGGCATTCGCCAGCACCAAGCGAAACAAAATAATGCTCCAGCCCGGCTGCCACTGAAACACACCTGCCCGTAACAACCCGTGCAGCAACAAGCCCGCATTAAGGAATGCCGACATCGACGTAGCCGCCGCCAACCCCACATGCTGCAACGGTCCGATCAAAATCAGGTTAAGCACCATATTGGCAATGGCGGCCTGAATACCAATTTTAACGGGCGTCTTTGTATCCTGACGGGAGAAATAGCCTGTCGCCAACACCTTTATCAGCATAAAGGCCATCACGCCACAGGCGTAAGCCTGCAAGCTCATGGAGGCCATATGCACATCACGGTCATTCAACGCACCATAGTGGAACAAGGTCACTATCATCGGCCCGGCCAGAATAAACAGGGCAACCGCGGCAGGCATTCCGATCAAGAGCACCATGCGCATCGCCCAATCAAGGGTGTGCGAAAAATGTTCCGCTGATTTTGTCGCGTGCTTGCGTGACAGACTTGGCAGAATGACGGTTGCAATGGCGATACCAAAAACACCCAACGGCAGTTCAGCCAAACGATCAGAGTAGTAAAGCCAGGACACACTGCCGGTTTGCAGGAAGGACGCCAGCACCGTATCCAGCAGCAGGTTTATCTGCGTCACCGAAACCCCAAACAACGCGGGCAACATCAGCTTCAGAATGCGGCGCACGCCTTCATCAGTCCGATCCACCACCGGGCAGGGCAGTAACCGCAAGCGCGCTAGAAACGGCAACTGGAACACCAGCTGCACCACACCCGCAATCATGACCCCCCAGGCCAGCGCCAGAATCGGCGGATCAAACAGCGGCGAAAGAAAGACAGCAGAACTGATCAGCGTTACGTTGAGCAGCACCGGGGTAAATGCAGGCACCGCAAAACGCTCATAACTGTTCAGAATTGCGCCCGCAAAGGCCGTCAGCGAAATCAGTAGCAGATAAGGGAACGTAATCCGCAGCATCGATGCTGCCAGCTCAAATTTTTCACCACCCGCCATATAAAACCCGGGAGCAAACAATGCGGTCAGTAGCGGTGCGCCTAACATCGCGATCAGTGTCACGGTAATCAGCGTAGCGCCCAATGTTCCCGCTACCCGATCGATCAATGCCTTGACCGCCAGATGATCACGCTGCGTGCGGTATTCAGACAACACCGGGACAAACGCCTGAGAAAAAGCCCCTTCGGCAAACAAACGACGTAGAAAGTTGGGAATTTTGAACGCTACAAAGAAGGCGTCAGCACTGCCAGACGCGCCAAAATAGTTCGCCACCACCACATCACGCACCAGCCCTAAAATACGGGATAGCATGGTCATAATACCTACCACACCACTGGACCTTAACAAACTGGATGACTTACGTGCTTTAGGGTCCACCGGTGCCGGCTTTTCCTTCTGTGTATCCAAAAATCTATCCTCAGAGGGCTTAACTGCCGCAATAATACCTTTGCCCCCTTAAAAATGCTCATCCTTTTGTTGACACCACTTCCACAAATGTGAATAATCTCGCCTCTCGTTTTTTGGTATCTGCTCTTTCGATATCAACGAACATTTTTTATTAGATAACGTTTAAGGAGTCGGACTGTGGCAAATTCCGCAGGATCTCGTAAACGCGCTCGCCAGGCGGAAAAGCGTCGCCAGCACAACGCTAGCCTGCGCTCCATGGTGCGTACTTACATCAAGAAAGTAGTTACTGCTATCGATAGTGGTGATCAGGCTGCCGCTAACGCAGCGCTGAAAGTCGCTCAGCCAATCATGGATGCTTCCGTGAACAAAGGCATCTTCAGCAAGTCTAAAGTTGCTCGCACCAAGAGCCGCTTGAACGCGCGTATTAAAGCACTGGTTTAATAACCAAACTGCTTTCTAAAAAAACCGGCTTCTGCCGGTTTTTTTGTGCCTACTATTTACTCAAAACCCGCCAAAGCAACCACACCCGAGCTACGCAACAAACCCACACCCATCAAGGGCACAGAGCATAAGAAGTAGAGAAGTAGAGAAGTAGAGAAGTAGAGAAGTAGAGAAGCAGAGAGATACTGAAGGGCAGCATTGGCAGGACAAGCGCCCTGCCAGAAATTACCAAACGCTAAGCTTGAGACTCAGGACGACACACGGCTGCTGAGCGCCAGATTATCACGATGCACCAACTCCTCTTCCCCGATAAATCCAAGGATAGTTTCGATCTGAGAACTTGGCTTACCAATAATTTTACGCGCAGCATCAATCCCGTAATTCACCAATCCACGGGCGACGATGTAGTCATTCTCATCGACCATCAGCACCATCTCACCGCGAGAGAAATTACCTTTAACGCTTTTTACACCCGCAGGCAGCAAACTCTTACCGCGTTCTTTTAGCGCCTTAACAGCACCCGGATCCAGGACCAGCGTTCCTTTTGCCTGCAAATGACCCGCAATCCACTGCTTACGTGCCGCCTCAGGCTGCTGATCAGGCACCAGCAAGGTCCCTACACTCTCACCACCGCGCAAGCGCGTCAGCAGATTATCCTCACGACCACTAGCAATGACCGTCACAGCCCCTGAGCGAGCCGCCAGCTTCGCTGCACGCACCTTGGTCGCCATACCCCCACGACCTAGCTTGCCACCACCGCCAGCCATCGCCTCAAGCGCCTCATCCCCGGCACGCCCCTCAGAGACAAACTCCGCATTTGGGTTATTGCGCGGATCCTCCTTATACAGACCACGCTGATCCGTCAGGATTACCAAGCCATCCGCTTCGACCAGATTGGCCACCAATGCGCCCAGGGTGTCGTTATCCCCAAAACGAATCTCATTGGTCACCACAGTATCGTTCTCGTTAACAACCGGCACGACACCCAGATCAAGCAAGGTACGCAATGTCGCACGCGCATTCAGATAGCGCTTACGGTCAGAGTGATCCTCATGAGTCAGAAGAATCTGCGCGGTATGCATACCATGACGCTGAAAATTAGCCTCATACGCCTGCACCAGCCCCATCTGACCCACCGCCGCAGCCGCCTGAAGCTTAAACACCTCATGAGGGCGATCAGACCAACCCAGACGCGTCATACCTTCTGCAACCGACCCTGAGGAGACCAATACGATCTCCATGCCCTGCGCACGCAAAGCAGCCAACTGCTCGACCCAATGCGCAATCGCCTCATGATCCAACCCCTGACCATCATTGGTCAGCAAGGCGCTACCAATCTTGACGACCCAGCGCTTTCCTTTGACTAACTGTTGGCGTTCAGATGTCACAAACGTACCTCAATCCTATTCCCGCACCCATTCGACTTCGATATCGTAATCATCGTCGTCGTAGTCATCCACATCATCTGCTGCTTCCGCTCGACCACGAGACAGGCGCAACTCCTCAATACGCGAACGCGCCTCAACATCGATCTGCTCGCGAATCGCATGCTCCTGATCCAGTATGCTCGGATCTTCTTCAATCGCATACAAGCGATCATCCAGGAAGGTCTGAATCTCACGCGCCAGCAGGTCAGTACCTTCTTTACTGATCGCAGAAATACGATACACAGGACCTTCCCAGTTCAGCGCATCAATCACCGACTGACAGCGCTCTTCACGCTCGCCCTCTGGCACCATATCCAGCTTATTCAAGACCAGCCAACGCGGCTGCTCAGCCAGCGTACCACTGAATTTCTCCAGCTCGCCCACGGCAACCTCAGCCGCTTCTGCCGGAGAAACACCATCCCACGGAGCCATATCAACAATATGCAGCAATAGACGGTTACGCGCCAAATGCTTGAGGAAGCGAATACCCAGACCCGCCCCTTCCGCTGCACCTTCAATAATGCCCGGAATGTCCGCAATCACAAAGCTACGGTGCTTCTCGATACGCACCACACCCAGATTAGGCACCAGCGTGGTAAACGGATAGTTAGCCACTTTTGGCTTAGCTGCAGACACCGCACGGATAAAGGTCGACTTGCCCGCATTAGGCAGACCCAACAAACCCACATCCGCCAGAATTTTAAGCTCCAGCTTCAGGTTACGCGTCTCACCAATCGACCCCTTCGTCGTCTGGCGCGGAGCGCGGTTTACACTGCTTTTAAAGCGCGTATTGCCCAAGCCATGAAAACCACCCTGGGCGATCTTTTCGCGCTGACCAATCTCAGTCAGATCGATCAACACTTCATCTGTATCAGTATCGATAATGGTCGTACCCACCGGCACTTCCAATACCAGGTCTTCACCTTTTGCCCCAGTACAATCCCGACTCATACCGCCCTGCCCGTTATCCGCTTTAAAGCGACGGGTGAAGCGAAAATCTACCAACGTATTCAGGGACTCACTGGCTTCAAAATACACAGAGCCACCGTCACCACCGTCACCGCCGTCAGGACCACCTTTCGGGATATATTTTTCACGCCGAAAGCTCATACAGCCATTGCCTCCCTTACCGGCTTCTACTGTAATCATCACTTCATCGACAAATTTCATTTGGGACCCCCGAAAGGTTTTGTTCTCCAGTTCATTATATAAGCTGGAGCAAGGTATAACGCACAAACAAAAAAGCTCCGCCTGAGCGGAGCTTTTTGCAAGGAAAAGGCCTTATCACGCAGTTTCGATAGTGATGTACTTACGCTTATGAGGACCTTTAACTTCAAACTTCACTACGCCGTCTGCTTTAGCAAACAGAGTGTGATCTTTGCCGCAACCTACGTTTGTACCAGCGTGGAACTTAGTACCGCGCTGACGAACCAGGATGCTGCCTGCAGTCACAACCTGACCACCGAAACGCTTAACACCAAGGCGTTTCGACTCGGAGTCGCGACCGTTGCGAGTAGAACCCGCGGCCTTCTTATGAGCCATTATCTATTCTCCAGTCAGATTAAAATTAGGCGTTAATGCCAGTAATTTTAACTTCAGTGAACCACTGACGGTGGCCCTGACGTTTCATGTGATGCTTACGGCGCTTGAATTTCAGAATATGAACTTTCTTACCGCGACCGTGCTCAACAACCTCAGCGGTTACCTTAGCACCTTCAACAACTGGTGCGCCGACCTTGATGTCGTCACCGTTGCCAACCAGCAAAACGCGATCGAACTCAACATTCGCGCCCTGCTCAACTGCCAGCTTTTCCAGTTTCAGGGTTTGACCTTCCTGAACTCGGTACTGCTTGCCGCCGCTAACAATTACTGCGTACATGATTTTCTCCGTATATTCAGCCCATCCGGCTACTGTTTAAAAAACGACCTACTTCTAATGGCCAACCCATATGGTAGGGAGCTTAATTTGGATGAACTAGGGCGCGCGATTATATAGCACTTAGCCACATACGGCAACTCTTGACCTCTATCCTTGACACCGCCCCCCACTGTCCCTAGCATGCGCCCATACTCTTTATGTATATATATTCGCCATGCAGCCACATCAGCTAAATCCACAAGTCGAACCACAGTTCGAAGCCGTCAACGATTACATCATCAATCACCTGGGCTCTAACGTCCCGCTGGTTGAGAAAATCGGCCACTACATCGTAGAAAGTGGCGGCAAGCGCCTGCGCCCGCTACTGGTACTGCTGAGCGCAAATGCCTGCGGTTACAACGGCGAAAAACACATACCACTTGCCGCGATCATTGAATTTATTCACACCGCCACGCTTTTGCATGACGATGTTGTCGATAATTCAGATTTACGGCGCGGCAAAGACACCGCCAATGCGCGCTGGGGCAATGCTCCGAGCGTCCTGGTCGGCGACTTCCTTTATTCCCGCGCATTTCAGGTGATGGTTGAGATTGGCAGCATGGACATCATGCAAGTGATCTCAAATGCCACCAACGTCATCGCCGAAGGCGAAGTCCTGCAACTGCTGAACGCAAAAAACCCGGACACCACAGAAGACTCTTACATGCAGGTCATTCTGGGGAAAACCGCGATGCTGTTCGAGGCCGCGACCGAGTCGGGCGCCATTCTGGCAGACTGCACCGCTGAGCAACGCGAAGCCTTACGCCTGTATGGCCGCCACCTCGGCATTGCCTTCCAGCTGATCGATGACGTGATGGACTATCTATCCACCGCCGAAGAGATGGGCAAAAACGTCGGTGACGATCTGGCCGAAGGCAAACCAACATTGCCATTGATTCATGCTATGCGTGAAGGCAATGACGAGGAACGCCAACTGATTCGCCAGGCAATCCGCAAAGGCGGACTGGAAGATCTGGAACCCATCATGGCGATCGTACGCCAGACAGGCGCCATTACCTACACCCAGACTCGCGCCCAGGAAGAAGCCGACAAAGCCATCGCCGCGCTAGACGCACTGGCCGACAGCTCCTTTAAAGACACACTCAAGCAACTGGCTGACATTGCAGTTAAGCGTAAAGCTTAATCTTTCCGACGCCGGACGATCACTCCGGCGTTTTTACCTCGACACTTACCTCAGCACTTATCCGTTAACTGATAAGCAATATCCTGCCGTCCAGTACTACCACTCCGCTCACTCAGGCGCCGAATCTGGAAGCGTGACGAAAATAACGCCACCACTTCATCTTCCCCCACACTAAACGGCGGACCCTGATCACCCTCAAACTCCATCGCAATCAGCAAAACAGAAACTCCGGCTGGCAGATGCTCGATCAACATCTGCGCATACTGCTGACGCATTGCAGGTGGCAATGCCACCAAGGCGGCACGATCATAGACCGCAACAACATCCTGCAACTGAGCCTCCGATAAAGAAAAAACATCTCCGCACAGCAACTCAACGCCATCGCAACCGTAATACCGATAAGCTCCCTCCTGACGGACCACTGGCTCCGCATCACGCTCCGCAAAAAACGCCTCACATGCACTCTGATTAAGCTCCACCCCCAAGACTGGATGCCCCTGCTCTCGCAACCAGAGCATGTCGCCACTCTTGCCACACAGAGGCACAAACACCTGCCCTTCTGAGCTCACATCCAGGCCAAGCCAATACGCCTGCAACTGAGAATTAAACTCATCCTGATGGAAGCCGATACGACCTTCCGCCCAACGCGCATGCCAAAAAGCGTGCTCCATAACGACCTCTACACCCTAAGTTTTAAACTTTTTACAGATATTAACTGACACAAGCCGTGCCACACAGAGCCCAAAACGGTATAATCACGCGATATTTTAAGAAAAATCTGGGTAAACAGTTTCCAATGACAAGACCTTCCTCTTTTAATCGCGATGAGCTGCTGTCATGTGGCCACGGTGAAATGTTCGGTCCGGGCAACGCCCGCCTTCCAATCGGCAACATGCTGATGATGGATCGAATCCTGACAATCACTGAAGACGGTGGCGAATTCGGCAAAGGCGAAATCATTGCCGAGCTGGACATCAACCCTGACCTCTGGTTCTTCGGCTGCCATTTCGAGGAAGACCCTGTTATGCCAGGCTGTCTGGGCCTGGATGCTATGTGGCAGATCGTTGGCTTTTACCTGGGCTGGCGCGGCAACAAAGGCCGCGGACGCGCACTAGGCTCTGGCGAAGTAAAATTTTTCGGCCAGGTACTGCCTACCGCCAAAAAAGTCACCTATCACGTTCAGCTGAAACGCGTCATCGAACGCAAGCTGGTTATGGGCATCGCAGACGCTTCCATGTCTGTTGATGGCCGCGAAATCTACACCGCAAAAGATCTGCGCGTTGGCCTGTTCACTTCGACTGACGACTTCTGATCAATTTGGCGGTCTTACAATAAAGACCGCCATAACCCCTATTACCGATAATTCTTATCATTGACGATTTGCCAAACGATACAGATTATCGAGGAATACCGGGTTATTTGCTGTGCATAAAATAAACGAGTGGAATAAGAGAGGCATCACATGCGACGGGTAGTAGTTACCGGTATGGGAATCGTGTCCTGCCTGGGCACAGATAAGGAATCTGTCCTGGAGTCTTTGCAACAGGGCCGCTCCGGCATCAAGTTCCAGGAAGATTACAAAGAGCGCGGTTTCCGCAGCCACGTAGCAGGCAGTATTGACATCGACTTCTCCGAGAAGATCGATCGAAAACTGCTGCGCTTCATGGGCGATGCCGCAGCATACACTTACATTGCAATGAACGAAGCCATTGCAGATTCTGGCCTGAGCGAAGACCAGGTATCAAACGAGCGCACCGGCCTGGTTGTTGGCTCCGGTGGCGCATCTGCAGCGAACATTGTAGAAAGCGCAGACATCACCCGCGAGAAGGGCGTTAAGCGCGTTGGCCCTTACCGCGTAACCCGCACCATGGGCTCAACTGTTTCCGCTTGCCTGGCCACACCATTCAAGATCAAAGG
>NZ_JBFGYC010000028.1:0-16430 GCF_041587635.1 Pontibacterium sp.
GGCCAGCGTACCAAACGTACCCGGCGCGAACGGTGCGGCGCCGCTCCCCAGACCAAAGGCGAGAAAATGGACCGGATTTCGCCAGACCGATGCAGGGACTACATTCATGATGATTCCTTGGCAAAGTGGTCATACCCACCGGCACCACTCACCGGCTGACCATCTAAACGGATACCCGGTACAGCACTTATCTGCCCAATCACCGAGACCGGTTCTGGAAGTGCTGCCAACGTATCCTGCATGGAGGCAGGGCACGTAAAGCAGAGCTCAAAGTCCTCACCACCGGTTAATGCCCATTGCTGAGCTTGTTTCAGGCCGGCATAGGCATGCAATTGTGGCGATAACGGCAGTGCATCGATATTCAGCTCTGCCCCTAAGGCACTGTTGTTCAACAGGTGGCCCAGATCAGCTAACACTCCATCGGAGATATCCACACAGGCCGTAGCAATCCCGCGCAACGCCAGACCGGTTTCCAGGCGAGGTGTTGGGGCATTGAAACGTGCTTGCAGATAGTCGACATTGGCACTCTGCAGATCCTGATTCAACAAGGTTTCTAATCCAGCGCGACTGTCACCGAGCGTGCCGGTCACACAGACTAGATCCCCGACTGCAGCACCCTGTCGACGCAAGGCTTTATCCACAGGCACAAATCCATGTACTTGCGCAGATAAAGACAATGGTCCACGGGTCGTATCACCGCCCACTAAACGTATATTCAGCGCCTTGGCAGTAGCAATAAGACTTGTCGAAAATGGTTCCAGCCATGCCTCGGTCGCTTCTGGCAACGTCAGGGCCAACGTAAACCAGGCAGGTCTCGCGCCCATCGCCGCTAAATCACTGACCGAAGCCCCCAATAGGCGGGTCGCCAGATGCTCTGGTGCAGTGCCCGACAGGAAATGCGTACCTTCCACCAGCGTATCAATCGATACAGCCATGGCTTCATCAGGTGCAGGGATAAGCAGCGCGCAGTCGTCGCCGATCCCGAGCGCTACAGAGGCATCGGTGGATGCCTCTGCAAAGTAACGCCGGATCAGTTCAAACTCACCGAGGGACGAGGTACTCATCGGGAGCTTTTAGCTTTCACCTCAGCCATACGAACACGCTGTGCAAGCTTGTCCAGAATACCGTTTACGTAACGATGACTTTCGGTGGCACCGAAAACCTTCGCCAGCTCAACGCTTTCGTTGATTGCCACACGGTAAGGCACTTCCAGACGATGCATCAACTCGTATGCACCAATACGCAGGACGGTCAGTTCTACCGGATCCAGCTCGCTCAGTTCACGATCCAGAAACGGCTTATACCGTTCATCCAGCTCGCTTTTACGGCTGGCAACACCGATCAGCAACTCAGAGAAAAGACGTACATCAGTGTTACGCATGTCATTATCCACACGGAACTGAGCGTCAATCTCGTTCACCGGCTGACCGGCTAACTGCCACTGATACAGCGCCTGCAACGCAAAGCTGCGTGCGGAACGGCGCTGAGCCGTCAGGGAAGCTTTTTTGTTCGATTTAGGCGTAGTGTTGTCGCTCATCTAGCCTTAAACCTCGAGCTTACGCAGCAGGCTAACCATTTCCAGCGCAGACAGGGCAGCTTCATCGCCTTTGTTACCCATCTTAGTGCCAGAACGTTCAACTGCCTGTTCAATGCTATTTACGGTCAAAATGCCATTCGCTACAGGTACGTTGTACTCCAGAGATACCTGCGCAACACCTTTAGACGCTTCGCCAGAAACGTACTCAAAGTGAGGCGTACCTCCACGAATAACCGCACCCAGTGCGATGATTGCATCGACATCACCCTGTGCAGCGATTTTCTTCACTGCCAATGGGATCTCAAATGCACCCGGCACGCGGATAACACGAATATTGTCTTCGTCCACACCGTGACGCTTCAGCGTATCCAGTGCACCTTCCAGCAGGCTCTCAACCACGAATGCGTTGAAACGACCAACTACGATTGCGTAATTGCCGTTACCGCTGATGAAATCGCCTTCAAACGTTTTAACTGCCATGATTCTTATCCAGCTTACTCTTCACAAGGGATGTATTCTTCAATCTCCAGATCAAACCCGGAGATCGCATTAAATTTCATTGGCGAGCTGAGCAGACGCATTTTGCGTACGCCCAGATCACGCAGGATCTGAGAACCAGTACCTACCGTCAGGTAAGCACCCGAAGAACTCACATCCACTTTTGATTTTTTCTTGCCGGCCAGAACGTTTTCCAGCGCATCGCCTAAGTCGATGCGGGCGCCGGTATCCAGCAATAGCACGACACCGTTACCTTCCTGAGCGACACGCTCCAGCGCTTTACGCACCGTCCACTTCAACTCACCACCCGGTGCGACAGCCACCACATCACGCATAACTTCGCTACGGATATGTACACGCACCATGGTCGGGTTTTCCGGCTCGACATCACCCAGCGTCAATGCCAGGTGAGTGCAATCCTGAATTTCATCACGGTATGTGATGTAGTTAAAATCGCCAAACTCGGTTGGCAGCACGCCATCGCTGACGCGTTCTACGGTATGCTCATTTGTCGTACGGTAGTGGATCAGATCTGCAATCGTCCCGATCTTCAAGTTGTGCTTTTCAGCGAACTTTTCCAGATCCGGGCGACGCGCCATCGTGCCGTCTTCATTCATGATTTCGACAATGGCTGCAGCAGGTGTCATACCCGCCAAGCGTGCCAGATCACAACCGGCTTCGGTGTGGCCTGCACGGCTCAAAACACCACCAGGCTGAGCCATCAATGGGAAGATATGGCCAGGCTGTACGATATCTTCCGGCTTCACGCTGTCTTTAACCGCTACGCGTACGGTGTGCGCACGATCTGCTGCGGAAATACCGGTGGTCACGCCGGTTGCCGCCTCGATGGACATGGTGAAGTTGGTAGAGAACTGTGCACCGTTGCTCTGTACCATCAATGGCAGGTTCAGCTTTTCACAGTGTCCACGGGTCAGAGTCAGACAGATCAGACCGCGTGCATGGGTTGCCATGAAGTTAATATCTTCAGGACGCACCATTTCAGCCGCGATGACCAGATCACCTTCGTTCTCCCGGTCTTCATCATCCATCAGGATAACCATTTTGCCCTGACGGATATCGTCGATAATTTCCTGGGTGCTGTTCAGTTTCATTGCCTTAGTCTCTTCCGCCTAAGCGGTCTAAAAATCTCTTCCGCCGCAGCGGTTTAAAAGTCTCGTCCGCATTAGCGGCGCGTAAATCCGAATTCAGCCAGCTTATCGAGTGTTAACCCGCCGCTGTCCGTATTGTGTTCTTCTTCCGGCATAGCCCGGTGACCGATCATACGTTCCAGATAACGTGCAATAATATCAACTTCCAGATGCACCTGCTGGCCCGCCTCATAATGATCAATGATGGTTTCCTGCACCGTATGCGGCACAATATTGAGCTCAAACTGATCACCCTGCACTGCATTAACTGTCAGGCTGGTACCATCTACCGTGATCGAACCTTTACCCGCAATGTAACGCCCCAGCGCAGCAGGCGCCTTGATTGTAAAACGTACAGAACGCGCATCATCACGTCGATCAACAACTTCACCTAACCCATCCACATGGCCGGTCACAATATGGCCACCCAAACGGCTGGTGGGCATCAGGGCTTTTTCCAGATTAACCCTCTCGCCAACAGACAGAGATGGAAAACGTGTGTGGATCAGCGTTTCACGGGATACATCAGCCCAGAATCCATCACCCGGCAGATCAATCGCCGTCAAACAGACACCATTCACCGCGATACTATCACCCAGCTTTACATCACCTAAATCCAGATCTGCGGTGCGAATATACAATTGCAGATCGCCCTGCTGCTCTTCGATCGCGGCAACGGTGCCGATGGCCTCAATAATTCCAGTAAACATCAACTCTTCTCAGTATAAACAGGACGCAGACTCAATCGCAGATCATCGCCCAGCATTCTGCTATCCAGCAATTGAAGGCGGATCTGCTCATCCATCTTCGCATAGGGTAGCGCGTACATCGGTCGGGCATCAGACCCCATCAGGGTCATCGCCTGATAAACCACCAGCTCATCAACAACACCCGCACGAATAAACGCGCCCGCGAGCTTAGCACCGGTTTCGACCAACAGTTCATTGCACTGTTCAGCCACCACAAGATGCTCCAGCAGTGCTTGGATCGATACGTGGCCCTGCACTGCAGACAACTGCACAACCTCAGCACCAGCCTGTATTAGCGCACCCGTTTTCCCGGCGTCATGACTGACGGTCGCAATCAACGTGCGTCCGGGCTGCCTCAGGATTTTAGCATTCAACGGCATCCGTAGCTGGCTGTCCAGCACCACTCGCAGGGGTTGTTTCTGCACGATTTCAGCCGCGTTATCCAACTGCAATTCGTCCGCACGCACAGTCAGGGAGGAATCATCGTGTAGAATTGAATCAACACCGGTCACAATCACTGAGCTTTGCGCCCGCAAGCGCTGTACATCACTGCGCGCGGCAGCACCGGTAATCCACTGGGACTCACCGCTTTGCATAGCGGTACGTCCGTCCAGACTGCTAGCAGTTTTAACCCGTATGTATGGAAGCCCCTGCTCCATCCGTTTTATAAAACCCGGATTCAGCGCTTTCGCTTCGGTTTCAAGCAACCCAGAAGAGGCTTCAATTCCAGCGTTCCGCAACCGTTTAATACCACGCCCGGCAACTTGAGGGTTTGGATCTACCATCGCGGACACGACACGGGCTACACGAGCCTGAACCAGTGCCTCAGCACACGGCGGGGTTTTACCATGATGGCTGCAAGGCTCCAGAGTGACATACGCCGTCGCACCGACGGCCCGATCACCGGCCATTCGTAGTGCGTTCACTTCAGCATGACCTTCGCCTGCCCGAACGTGAAAACCTTCACCGACGATGTCACCGTCACGTACCAACACACAACCTACACGTGGGTTGGGGTGTGTCGTATAACGCCCTTTCGCCGCAAGCTGAATCGCCCGCGCCATCCAACAGCGATCTTGTTCAGAGAACGACGCCATTACTGCTCTCCGGTGCCTTCGTGATGATCAGCGGAGAGACGGTCGATCTCTTCTTTAAATTCGTTAATATCCTGAAAGCTTCGATACACAGAAGCAAAACGCACGTAAGCCACTTCGTCCAGTTTACGCAGTTCAGACATCACCTCTTCACCCACCTGACGGGACGGTAACTCACGCTCCCCGGCAGCACGAAGACAGTGCTTAATGCGATTGATGGAGGCTTCAAATTCCTCCATAGAGACAGGCCGCTTTTCCAGGGCCCGATGGATACCCGCGCGCAGTTTATCTTCATCAAACGGCTGGCGGGAGCCGTCAGCTTTGATCACACGTGGCATCAAAAGCTCAGCAGCTTCATAGGTGGTAAAACGCTCGTGACAGTGGATGCATTCGCGACGACGGCGGACCTGCTGGCCTTCAGCAACCAAACGGGAATCTACAACCTTAGTTTCGTTCGCAGCACAAAATGGACAATGCATGGCCGTTTCCTGTCAAAAAGAGCGAGGGTAAGCAGAACCTTTTACCCAAATAAAAAGGGCGGCTAATTAGCCGCCCCGGGATTGTACAGGCTTTCCGGTATTACTTGTAGACCGGGTAGCGTGCACACAGGTCTTTCACCTGCGCTTTAACGTTTGCAATAGTCTCTTCGCTATTGATGTCATCAAGCACATCGCAGATCCAGTTGGTCAGCTGTACCGCTTCCGCTTCTTTAAAACCGCGACGGGTGATTGCCGGAGAACCGATACGCAGACCAGAGGTAACAAACGGAGAGCGTGGATCATTAGGTACAGAGTTTTTGTTAACGGTGATGTTTGCACGACCCAAAGCCGCATCTGCATCTTTACCGGTAATATCCTTGTCGATCAGGTCAACCAGGAACAGGTGATCGTCAGTACCGCCGGATACAATGTTGATACCACGTGCGATGAACGCTTCAGCCATCGCCTGAGCATTTTTCACAACCTGTGCCTGGTACGCTTTCCACTCATCTTCCAGCGCTTCTTTAAAGCAAACCGCTTTTGCTGCGATTACGTGCATCAAAGGACCACCCTGAGACTCAGGGAAAACGGCGAAATTCAGTTTCTTCTGCAGATCTTCATCCGCACGGGCAGAGATAATCAGACCGCCACGTGGGCCGCCCAAGGTTTTGTGAGTCGTTGTGGTTACAACATCTGCAACACCCACTGGGCTTGGGTATACACCTGCCGCAACCAGACCGGCAATGTGTGCCATATCGACAAACAGGTAAGCGCCTACTTTGTCCGCAATGTCACGGAAACGCTGCCAATCAACCACACGAGAGTATGCAGAGAAACCCGCTACGATCATGGTCGGTTTGTGTTCAACCGCCAGACGCTCAACTTCGTCGTAATCAATCTCGCCAGTCTCAGCATTCAAACCGTACTGCACTGCATTGTAGATACGACCGGAGAAAGATACGCTCGCACCGTGGGTCAGGTGACCACCATGTGCCAGGCTCATGCCCAATACTGTGTCGCCCGGCTTACACAACGCCATATATACAGCCGCGTTAGCCTGAGATCCAGAGTGCGGCTGGACGTTTGCGAAAGTCGCACCAAACAGCTCACAAGCGCGATCAATTGCCAGCTGCTCAACTACATCAACGTATTCACAACCACCGTAGTAACGCTTATTCGGGTAGCCTTCCGCGTATTTGTTAGTCAGCACAGAACCCTGTGCCTGCATAACACGTGGACTGGTGTAGTTCTCTGAAGCGATAAGCTCGATGTGCTCCTCCTGACGAGTAGCTTCTGACTGCATTGCAGACCATAGGTCAGCGTCAAAATCAGCGATCGACATATCTTTGCTAAACATGGTGTGACTGTCCCCTAGACTAGGAATGAAAGCGTCAGGCTGCGGCGACGGTGCAGTGTCGGATACCGGTGGGTCCGGGACAACCTGATACAGCTTTTTGGAAAACGCGCATTATAACCGAACATCTCAGCCTCGGCACTTGAAACAGGCTCAAAATTTCATCAGCCAAATTCATTTAGCCCTATACCAAAAACCCCGTGCTCTGACGGGGCTTTTGCAACGTTGCCTGCGATCTATTCGATACTGATACGCGTACTTTCCGGCAATCGCGTTTCCAGCTTGGGCAGATCCAGCGCCAGTACCCCATTTTCGAACGAGGCCTTGATCGCGTCCGCATCAATATCTCTGCCAACGGACATCGAACGACGGTAACGTCCAATATGACGTTCACGTCGGATAACCCGTCCCTCTTTTTCTTCCGAATCCTCTTTATGTGTTTCAGCAGTTACACTCAGTACACCATTCTCCAGAGTGACCTTGATATCATCCTTATCAACACCCGGAAGATCGGCTTTGATGTGATAGCACTCACTATCCTCCTGCACATCAATGGCGGGCATCTGGTCACCACTACCTCTGCGCTGCCGGAAGAAGTCATTAAAAAACGCATCATCAAACAGGCTGTTAAAAGGAGTCATCTCTTTCATCTTATTATCCTCCAAATTGGCTGTACATTATTTAACCACTCCTAGTTTGAGCTTAGTCCGATAAATTATTACTGCCAGATTAGAGATTTGACCCGCATCAGGTTGGCGTTTGATAGCTGCAATCGTTTAAAATTCCTGCATCTTGATTCACACACAGGTTCTGAGCGCATGGCACAGTACGTTTATTCCATGGATCGCGTTGGCAAAATTGTTCCGCCAAAACGTGAAATCCTTAAAGACATCTCCCTCTCTTTCTTCCCAGGCGCCAAAATCGGCGTACTGGGTCTGAACGGTGCGGGTAAATCCACACTGCTGCGCATCATGGCCGGCGTAGACCAGGAGTACATTGGCGAAGCTCGCCCGATGCCGGGTATCAATGTGGGCTACCTGGAGCAGGAACCTCAGCTGGACGAAAGCAAAACCGTCCGCGAAGTGGTTGAAGAATCCGTAGCAGACGTTAAAGAAGCACTGGCAGGCCTGGACGCGGTATACGCGGCTTATGCCGAACCTGATGCAGACTTTGACGAACTGGCAAAGAAACAGGCTCACTTTGAAAACCTGATTGAGGCAAAAGACGGCCACAACCTGGAAACAGCACTGGAACGCGCTGCCGATGCAATGCGTCTGCCAGCATGGGATGCAAAGGTTGAACACCTGTCCGGTGGTGAGCGTCGTCGTGTTGCCTTGTGCCGCTTGTTGCTAGACAAGCCCGATATGTTGCTGCTCGACGAGCCGACCAACCACCTGGATGCGGAATCTGTTGCTTGGATTGAGCGTTTCCTGCAGGAGTACCCGGGTACAGTGGTAGCAATCACCCACGACCGTTACTTCCTCGACAATGCTGCGGGCTGGATTCTGGAACTGGACCGCGGGCGCGGCATTCCTTACGAAGGCAACTACTCCTCCTGGCTGGAACAGAAAGAACAGCGCCTAGAGATGGAAGCAAAACAGGAAGCGGCGCACCGCAAGTCTGTGGCCTCCGAGCTTGAGTGGGTTAAGCAGGGTCAGAAGGGCCGTCAGTCTAAATCCAAGGCACGTCTGAAACAGTTCGAAGAGATGCAGTCCAAAGAGTTCCAGACTCGCAACGAAACCCAGGAAATCTACATTCCACCAGGGCCACGTCTGGGCGACAAGGTTATCGAAGCCAACAACATCTCCAAAGCATTTGGCGATAAAGTGCTGTTCGAAAATCTGAGCTTCTCCATTCCTCAGGGCGCAATCGTCGGTATCATCGGTGGTAACGGTGCGGGTAAATCTACACTGTTCAAGATGATCTCGGGCGAAGAAACGCCGGACACCGGCACCATCGAGCTGGGTTCTACCGTGGAGCTGGCATACGTTAACCAGAACCGTGACCTGAACGGCGATAAAACTGTCTTTGAAGAGCTCTCTGACGGTCAGGACAACATCGTGGTGGGTAACTACACCACATCGTCCCGTGCCTACTGCGGTCGCTTTAACTTCAAGGGCGGTGACCAGCAAAAGTTTGTTAAAGACCTGTCCGGAGGTGAACGCAACCGCCTGCACATGGCGAAGCTGCTGAAAGAAGGCGGCAACGTACTGCTACTTGATGAGCCAACCAACGACCTGGATATCGAAACCCTGCGTGCACTTGAGGAAGCGCTATTGGCGTTCCCGGGTTGTGCCGTTGTGATCTCGCATGACCGTTGGTTCCTGGACCGCATTTGTACTCACATGCTGGCGTATGAAGGTGATTCCAACGTTGAGTTCTTCGAAGGTAACTACACCGAGTTCCAGGAAGACTACAAGCGCCGTCACGGCAAAGAGCACCAGCCTGAGCGCATCAAGTACAAGCGGATGTCTGATCGCTAATTTAGGGTATTAAACGAAAAAAGGGCGCATTATCGATGCGCCCTTTTTCTTTAGTACTAGTACTGTATTTAATCTTCACGTATCTACCTCGCTACGACTCCACACTTATACTCCATTACGCCCTGTAGCAGCAGTACTATCAGTTACCCTGATAAATATCCGTGTTGTAGATGTGTGACTGAGCTGCATTACCGGTGTCTTCAGCACTCTGGCTATAGTCCACGAATTCGCTACGGTCCAGATAGTGGGTAGCCGCACGCAGCTGCGTTCCGTTTGCGTAATTGCGCTCAGTATCAGATAGCTCATAGTAGCTTGCAGCCATTGCAGAACCTGAAACCAATACCAGACCAAGAGCCATTGCAGTTGTTAATGCTTTCATGATGATACCCTCTCGTATTACATGTCGTTAATCTTGAATTAAATACTATGAAACCAGAATGAAACGAAACTGAAATTGGAAAACTTTCTATATACTCTTAAGATCTAAAAATATACAAAACCATTATTTATAAAAAACAACTAATCCCTTCCACTATCAGCCATTAAAACCGCATCAACCAATACGGCTTTTATTTATAAAACTCACACTTCTAATTAATTACCACGATACAATTCAGCGTCATAATTAAAAGTACCGCCTTGAACCACCGCACTTAAATCTGCCTGATCAAATGCCTGAGCGGTATTGTTACCTGACAGGTCTACAGTGCTGGAGAAGCTCGTGCCTGCTGCAAAGTTTGCTTCCTTGGCTGACAGTTCGTAGTAGCTCGACGCAGATACTGCACTTGATGCCAAAACCAGTCCCAGAGCGATTGCAGAAGTTAAAGTTTTCATTGTGATGTCCTCGTTTCCCGTTGAAGTTGAGATCAATAATATATCCACTTACTGAAACGAAACTGAATAACAGAAATAAATACAAATAAAACCAAAAATTAAACTGACGCTGTGTATTCAGCACTATAAAGGCGGGATAAATAGAACCATCTAGGTGGAGTAAGCACTGTTTAAAAAACACTAAAGCGCACATATTCTGCGTTTAATTTCAATACAACAAGAAACCTCAAACAACCCAGCGAATTCGCAAACGAAAGATCACTAAAACCTCACTTTGTTGGCTTGATTTTGTCTTTAATCAAAGTGACCGCAACTGCTTACAACACTCTGCTCTACACATCCACATCACGTTCCTGAACCTGTTGTGTGCGCCCAACTACCTGCGCCATAAAATATGATGCTAATATGAGAGAACCCGACAACGACAAGGAATAGACTGTGACTGTCAACGATACTTCCGATGAACGCCGCCGCTTTACGCGCATCCATTTTGATGCTCAAACTGAGGTGTGTTATCAAGGTAAACAGCAAGCTGTACAGCTCGTTGATATTTCATTCAATGGCATGCTGATCCAGTCAGAGTCTCCTCTACCGGTCACACAAGGGGAAACGGCTGAAGTACAGATTCATCTTGGCGATAATCTGCTGAAAATACCTGTCGAACTGGCTCACCGCCGCGATGATCACTACGGTTTCCGCATGGAGAACCTGGATATCGACAGTGCGACCCACCTGCACCGCTTGGTTGAATTAAATCTAGGTGATGAGAAGCTGTTTGAGCGTGAACTGGAACACCTGATCCCAAACAGCCATTAACCGTGGTTATTTAAAGAAGTAGTATCTCCTGTCAGATGGCATCCAAGGCTTCTGACAGGCAGGTTACACCGACCACTTCCATTCCGTTCAGACGGTCTTTAGGTACATTGGCTTTAGGCACAATCGCGCGACGGAAACCATGTTTAGCCGCTTCGCGAATTCGCTCCTGACCATTAGGGACCGGGCGGATCTCTCCCGACAGCCCGACCTCACCGAATGTCATCAAATCCTGCGGCAGTGCCCGGTCGCGAAAACTAGACACTACCGCCAGTAACAACGCCAGATCCGCTCCGGTTTCGAGCACTTTCACGCCCCCCACCACATTGACAAACACATCCTGATCCCCGGTCATCAAGCCTCCATGACGGTTCAATACTGCCAGCAACATCGCCAGACGGTTTTGCTCAAGACCCACCGCCACACGACGTGGATTGTTAACGTGAGACTCATCCACCAACGCCTGTATTTCTACCAGTAGCGGGCGCGTGCCTTCCCACACCACCATCACCACACTGCCCGGACTGGGATTCTCCGATTGCTGCAGGAATATTGAGCTTGGGTTACGTACTTCCTTCAGGCCGTTTTCCAACATAGCAAACACACCCAACTCATTCACGGCGCCAAAGCGGTTTTTATGGGAGCGTAATGTGCGGAAACGGGAATCCGAGGAGCCTTCCAGCTGGAGCGAACAATCGATCATATGCTCCAGCACCTTAGGTCCCGCCAGCGATCCATCTTTCGTGACGTGTCCTACCAGAAACAACACCGTACCTGTCTGCTTTGCATAGCGCGTCAAATACGCAGCACCTTCTCGTACTTGAGAGACAGACCCCGGCGCGGAACTGACATCAGCCACATGCATAACCTGAATGGAATCGATCACCATCAGCTTGGGTTTGATCTGATCCGCCGTTGTGCAGATCTGCTCAACCGAAGTCTCGGATAACATCTTCAGCTGGTCAGTGGGTAGCCCTAAACGATTGGCTCGCAGTGCAACCTGCTGCAGGGATTCCTCACCCGTCACATAGAGTGCGGGCATTTGTGCCGCCAGATGACACATCGTTTGCAGCAACAAGGTACTTTTACCGGCGCCTGGATGACCGCCAATCAAAATGGCGGAGCCCGGTACTAAGCCACCACCGAGCACACGGTCCAATTCAACCGATGCGGTGGAAAAACGCGGCATCTCCTCTAGGTTTACCTCAGACAGACTGACCACTTTCTTCTGCTGCCCCGCACCGCCGGCATAACCGTCGAAACGGACGTTGCGCGACGCCGTACCCCCACTGGCACTGGATAAACGGACTTCGGTCAAGGTATTCCAGGCATTACAGGCGGTACACTGGCCCTGCCATTTACTGTAATCCGCGCCGCAGTCATTACATACGTACGCTGTTTTTTGCCGGGCCATGCCGTTCTCCGATCAGGTAGATGAACCGCACATTCTACAAAATGCATGACTTCGGCGGAAAGTCTTCTTTATTTATAGAACGCAGCAATTACAATCGATGGACCGCATAACGATATAACAATGAGCTGGTCTTCAGACCGGCCTGAGGATAGAAGTGATGAAATTGGAAACCATTGCCGTACACGGCGGTTTTGAACCAGACCCAACCACTAAAGCAGTGGCTGTACCGGTCTACCAAACCACCTCCTACGCGTTTGATGATGCACAACACGGTGCCGACCTGTTTGACCTGAAAGTGGCAGGTAACATCTATACCCGTATCATGAACCCAACCACGGATGTGCTGGAAAAGCGTGTCGCAGAGATGGAAGGCGGCGTAGCAGCACTGGCCGTTGCATCCGGTATGGCAGCCATCACCTACACCATTCAGACTATTGTTGAAGTGGGTGACAACATTGTTTCTACCTCCGAGTTGTACGGTGGCACCTACAACCTCTTCGCTCATACACTGCCACGCCAGGGTATCGAAGTACGCTTTGCCAACAAAGATGACTTTGCTGAGATCGAGAGCAAGATCGACGACAAAACCAAAGCGGTTTACTGCGAATCAGTCGGAAACCCTTCCGGCGGTATCGCGGATATCGAAAAGCTGGCAGAAATTGCACACCGTCATGGCGTGCCGCTGATTGTGGATAACACCGTACCGAGCCCTGCGATGTGGCGCCCAATCGAACAAGGTGCAGATATTGTTGTTCACGCCGCGACTAAATATATCGGTGGCCACGGCAACTCACTGGGAGGTGTCATCGTAGACTCTGGTAAATTCCCCTGGGCTGATAACGCTGATCGCTTCCCTCTGCTGAACACCCCAGACGTGTCTTACCACGGTGTGGTTTACACTGAAGCCTTTGGTCCTGCTGCATTTATCGGCCGCTGCCGTGTAGTGCCTCTACGTAACATGGGTGCGGCACTTGCACCAATGAATGCGTTTTTGTTGATTCAGGGTATCGAAACGCTGTCGCTGCGTATGGAACGCATTAACGAAAACACTCAGAAAGTTGCTCAGTATCTGGAAAACCAAGATTCTGTTGCCTGGGTGAAATACGCGGGCCTGAAAAGTCATCCAGACTACGCTCTGGCGCAGAAATACATGAACGGAAACGCTTCCGGCATTCTGAGCTTCGGCCTGAAAGGCGGACGTGAAGCAACACGTCAGTTCTATGATGCACTGCAGATCTTCACCCGTCTGGTGAACATTGGTGACTGTAAGTCACTGGCATCGATTCCGGCTGAAACCACTCACCGTCAGTTGAACGATGAGGAGCTGGCTTCTGCGGGCGTATCTCCGGAAATGGTGCGCCTGTCCGTGGGCATCGAACATATCGATGATCTGCTGGCAGATCTGGAACAGGCGCTGGCAGCGGTTAAGTAATCAGCGGAACAGCTGATTCAACTTACCCCACAGGGAACGGGCGCTTTTGGCGTCCGTTTCTTCATCTGCATCCTTCTTCATCATATCGCCCAGCAGCTCGATCTTACGCAGCGCCACACGGTATTGCTCTTCCACTTCGACAGGACTGCTGGCGTTGAACTCCAGATCGTTGATCAGGCCGTCATTAAGACCGTACACCCAACCGTGTACATTCAGTTCCTGACCGTTTGCCCAAGCCTCCTGCACGATGGTGGTTTCACAGACATTTAGCGCCTGCTCGATCACATTCAACTCACAGAGACGATCCAAGTGCTCCTTGGGTGAGTCCGACCAAGCAGACAACAGCCCCTTATGCTTGTTGTACACATTGCGGATGTTACGCAACCAGTTATCGATCATGCCATGCGGTGCAGGATCAATCGACGCCTGCACTCCACCACAACCGTAGTGCCCCACCACCATGATGTGTTTGACCTTCAGTACCTGTACTGCATATTGAACGACCGACAAGCAGTTCATATCGGTGTGTACCACGACATTCGCAACGTTACGGTGAACAAACAGCTCACCCGGCAACCTGCCAACAATTTCGTTGGCGGGTACGCGGCTGTCAGAACAGCCTATCCACAGATATTCCGGAGCTTGCTGCTGCGCCAGCGTCTCAAAGAATTGTGGGTCATTCTGACTGATCTTTTCAGCCCAATCGCGGTTACTTTCAAGTAAAGACGTTAGTGGTTTCATATCTTTCTAAACTTAACTCTATCCAAATTAAAGGGCTTGGTACGCCCGAGACGGTATGCTCCGCCTTCAAAAAAGGGACCGTTAAGTCCCTTTATTTTATATTGTTATTTAGCCGTTCTGCGCCTCATGGTACTTGGCGCTCAGCTCGTGGACTGCATCCACAAAGACTTTTGGTGCCGCCGGATCCACAAACTGGTGGATACCGTGACCCAGGTTGAATACGTGGCCACTGCCGCTACCGTATGAAGCCAGAATATTGCCGACCTCTTCACGGATACGTGCTTCCGGTGCGTACAGAACACTTGGATCCATGTTGCCTTGCAGGGCGACACGATCACCCACACGACTACGCGCGTTACCGATATCAGTGGTCCAGTCCAGACCCAGCGCGTCGGCACCGGCATCAGCAATATGCTCCAGCCACTGACCACCGTTTTTGGTGAACATGATTACCGGTACTTTACGACCATCGTGTTCACGGATCAAACCGGAAACGATCTGCTGCATGTACTTGAGGGAGAACTCACGGTACATCGGACCGCTCAACACACCACCCCAAGTATCAAAGATCTGAACGGCCTGAGCACCAGAACGAATCTGCTCATTCAGGTAGTCCGTCACTGACAGCGCCAGCTTATTCAACAGTTCATGCAGGATTTCCGGCGTTGCATACATCATCTTCTTGATGTGACGGAAATCCTTGCTGGAACCGCCTTCAACCATATAGGTTGCCAGCGTCCAGGGGCTGCCAGAGAAGCCTATCAGTGGCACACGACCGTTCAGTTCTGAACGGATTGTTTTTACCGCGTTCATCACATAATCCAGATCCGATGCTGAATCCGGCACCGGCAGGTCAGCAACATCCTGTTCCGTACGGATGATTTTCTTAAAGCGCGGACCTTCACCGACTTCAAAATACAGACCCAGTCCCATCGCATCAGGAATGGTCAGAATGTCTGAAAACAGGATCGCCGCATCCAATTCGTAGCGCTCCAGCGGCTGAATGGTCACTTCGCACGCCAGCTCTCTGTTTTTACACAAGCTCAGAAAATCACCGGCCTGAGCGCGGGTTGCGCGATATTCTGGCAGATAGCGCCCAGCCTGACGCATCATCCAAACCGGGGTTGCATCAACTGGTTCACCCAGCAATGCACGCAAAAAACGATCGTTTTTCAATTCAGCCATTTTGTCAGCCATACACAAGAGTTAAGAAATTCGAATGCACCTATTCTACTTACTTCACAGCATAAATGCGCTGCAACTTGAGCATAGGTTTCTGAAGCAGATCAACGCTTCGATCAGTTGTTTGTTCGCTATAAAAAAGGCCGCAATCAGCGGCCTTTTTTAGTACAAGCTCAGATCAGACTTCCAGGTAATCCAGAATGCCTTCTGCCGCTGTACGACCTTCAAAAATCGCCGTTACCACCAGATCAGAACCACGCACCATGTCGCCACCGGCAAACACTTTTGGATTCGTTGTCTGGAAAGCAAAGCTACCCGCTTCCGGGGCTTTGACGCGACCATCTTCGTGAAGTTCGATACCAAAGTCAGCAAACCAAGGTGCCGGACTTGGACGGAAACCAAATGCCACCAAAATAGCATCAGCAGGCAGAATCTCTTCAGATCCCGCAACGACTTCTGCGCGACGGCGACCGTTCTCATCGGGTTCACCCATCTGGGTTGAAACCACTTTGATGCCGGTTACCTGACCGTTCTCACCGACTACCTCAACAGGCTGGCGGTTAAACATGAACTGCACACCTTCTTCACGCGCATTTTCTACTTCGCGCTTGGAACCCGGCATGTTCGCTTCGTCTCGACGGTATGCACATACCACAGACTCAGCACCCTGAC
>NZ_JBFGYC010000029.1:0-16382 GCF_041587635.1 Pontibacterium sp.
TCTGGTTTCAACAGCTTTCATTGCCGATGTACGCCCTGATGTTATTGATTACGACATTAGTGGGCATCTGGCTGTGTGACCGCACCTCATCCGATATTGGCGTGCATGATCATGGTGGTATTGTTTGGGATGAGTTTGTTGGGTTCTGGATTACGATGTTTGCAGCACCAACCGGACTGGTATGGATACTCGTCGGTTTTCTCTGGTTCCGTTTTTTCGATATTCTAAAGCCTTGGCCGATCCGTTGGGCAGATAAACAAGTGTCTGGTGGGTTAGGGATTATGTTGGACGATATCCTGGCCGGCATCTACGCTTGGATCGCCTTGCAATTGACATTCTTTCTTTCGGCTATAACGCTAGGTGGAATGGTTCTAAACAATACCTGACCTTTCAGCTTGGTTTCAGGTGGCCGCGCTAAATTGAACTCCGAGACTACTTAACAATCTTGGAGAGTTACCATGAAAACTTTCTCAAAATATATCGCCGCTGCTGCTATCGGTACTGCCTTGATGACTTCTCAGGCGTTTGCCGCAACAGGTTCCCTGTATGGACTGGACAGCTGGGATCATCCGGTTGAAGGTCATTTGTCAGCAGAAGATACCAATATTAAAGATGAAGCTCTGCGCAGTGGTTACGGCAGTCCTGTTCGTGATCTTTGGGGCGAAGATGTATATTCCAATCAGTAAGCGTTTCATTGATTGCTTACGGCCGCACCGGTAGGCTCTGTACTCAGAGTCTACCGGTGTATATATTGACTGAATGTGAAGGAACCACCTAACCTAATTGGGGGAGGTTTTATGCGAAGCCATGTAAAGCGCTTGATGTTTGCTACCCTGATTATGCTTGGTGGCACTTTTACGTTGTCTGCGCAGGGGGTAAGTAACCTTCCTGCAGGTTATGAAAGCCCGATGTCTGTTCTTGCTGATAAGGCAATGGAACGGTTAGATGCTGATGAATGTCGTGTGTTGGCGGAGTCAGGTGTCATACTGTCGATGATGGAGCTGATGGACAAGGTCAAAATGCTGACCGATGGCCACATGTTAGATACATCGTTGATCAAGCAAGGTGAAGAATACATCTATGAGATGGAAGTGGCGGGCAAAGACGGTGTGGTGCGCATGCTGTTGGTTGATGCTCGTACAGGAGACATGATTAAGGAGAAGTAACCCACTATGAGGGTGTTACTGGTAGAGGATGATCCCCATCTGGGACCTGACCTGCGGGCTGAGTTGCTTCGTAGTGGATACGCGGTTGATCTCGCTGACAACGGTGTTGATGGTGAGGCGATGGGGTATGAAGATATTTACGATCTGGTAGTACTGGATCTGGGCTTGCCGCAACGGTCGGGCCTGGAGGTACTGCGCAATTGGCGTAAACGTCGTAACAATGTACCGGTGCTCATTTTAACGGCGCGTTCTGCCTGGCAAGAGCGCGTAGACGGCTTCGAGGCCGGTGCTGACGATTATCTTGGTAAACCTTTCCACAATGAAGAACTCTTCGCGCGTATGACTGCTTTACTAAGGCGTGCTAATCATCAGATCAGCAGCACGCTGGAGGTCGAAGGCTTAGTTCTGAATGAAAAAACCCAATCCGTAGTGCTTGATGGTAACGAAGAGGTGTCCCTTACCGGCACGGAATACCGTCTGTTGCGTTACTTTATGCATAACCCCTCTCGCGTATTATCGAAGCTCCAGTTAGTTGAGCATCTGTATGATGATGGTGCTGAAAATGACAGTAATGTTATCGAGGCCTACATTAAGATGCTGCGTAAGAAGATCGGCAAGGAGCGTATCCAGACCAAACGGGGTCAGGGTTACGTCTTCATCGCTACACTTTGAGCGTCTGCCGATGCTGAAATCTATTCAGACCCGCCTGAACAGTGGTTTTATTCTGGTCTCCATGGTGGCTATTGTGGTGCTGTGGCTGGCGAACAGCTGGTATCTGCGTCAGACTGCCTATGAATTCGTCAGCGCACGCCTTTCCAGTGATGCCTACACGATTTTGCGTGCTGTTGAAATGGACGAAGCGGGCGGCTGGCGTGTCAACAGCGATATGATCGATCCTGTTTATCTGCAGCCTATGTCCGGTCATTATTTTCAAGTACGTGTGGAAGGCAAGTGGCTGTATTCCCGCTCTCTCTGGGATGAGATGATTCCCTCCAACGGTGGCGAAGATATTGGTCAGGAATACGTGCGTTTAGTGCATAAGGCTACACAACCCTGGTTGGTATTGGACCAAACCTTTATGAAGCAGGGGTTGAAGGTTCAGTTAGTGCTCGCCGAAGATGTACAGCGGATCGACAAATCTTTGCGTCAGCAGGGGTGGGCGGTCGCCGCGTCCGGACTGGTGTTTTTGATCATACTGCTCGTGGTGCAGGTGGTGATTATTCGTCGTGGCCTGCGCTCTCTGGTCAGTGTCCGGGGGGATATCTCTCGCCTTAAGCAGGGGGAGGTGCGTCAATTATCACCGGTAAATACGACTGAAGTTGACCCTCTTGTCACGGAAATCAATTACTTAGTTCAGGCAATGGAGCTGCGTTTGCAGCGTTCGCGCAATGCAGTGGGAAATCTGGCTCACGCCGCAAAAACGCCACTGACGGTCTTGGATAGACAGATAGAAGCCTTAAAAGAACGTGACCCGGACCATGCAGCGGACATGCAGGAGCAGTCAGTGCGGCTGCGAGATTTGATGCATCGCGAGCTAACCCGTGCGCGTATAGCGGGTGCTGCACTGCCCGGTCAGCGGATCTATATGTTGCCAGAGATGGATAAGCTTCTGCGTACGCTGAAAGCAATCTACCGGGATAAAGCGCTCAATATCGAGCAGCATGTCAGTGACAAAATTTATTTCCCCGGCGAACGTGATGACCTGATGGAGCTGTTAGGTAACCTGATGGATAACGCCAGTAAATGGGCGCATTCAGCGGTTTCAATCTCGGCTGAGACAGATGACGATTGCCTCACCATGATCATCGAAGATGATGGCCCGGGTATTGCGGAAGATCAGATAGAGCGCTTGCTGACGCGGGGCGAGCGGTTAGATGAGTCGACCGACGGACATGGACTGGGGATGAGTATCGTGACCGATATTGTCCGGCAGTACGCGGGTAAATTGTCTTTGGGACGTTCCGAGCGTCTGAATGGGCTAAGGGTGATGATTATGTTGCCCCTTCACACCAAGGCAGAGCTTCAGGCGTCCGAATAACCCATATTTTTCCAGAGTTGGATAACAAAAAAGCCCGCTTCCTTACCGATAGCGGGCTTTTTTTTTAGAAATACGGGTTTTCCATAGGCGACAAAGGTTGTAATTCATTAATTTGCCTCCATTAATGCAGGATGCGCCCGGAAGGACAAGACTGTAGAATATCGGGCTTCGATTCATGAGGTAAGTTGAGTGACTGTTGAGTTTGTGGCCTCCTGCAAGCTGCCGACCCCCTGGGGTGTTTTTCAGATGGTGGGGTTTGAGGACCGGGAAACGGGTAAAGAGCATGTTGCGCTGGTGTACGGAGAGCCGAGTGGGGATGCCCCAATACTGGCCCGTGTGCATTCGGAATGCCTGACCGGTGATTCACTGTTCAGCTTGCGTTGTGACTGTGGTTTTCAGTTGCAGGAAGCGTTGAAACGTATTTCTGAAGCGGGCGAGGGCGTTTTGCTCTATCTGCGACAGGAAGGGCGCGGCATTGGTCTGTTAAATAAGGTCAAGGCGTATCATCTGCAGGATGGTGGCGCAGATACGGTAGAGGCCAATGAGCAATTGGGTTTCGAAGCCGATATGCGTGATTACACAATGTGCCAGCCGATGTTGAATCATATCGGTATCAAGCAGGTTCGCCTGATGACCAACAATCCACGCAAAGTTAAAGCGCTGGAAAAATACGGTGTTGCCGTTGCAGAACGGGTGCCGTTGCAGGTGGGTAAAAACCGTCACAATGAAGACTATCTTGCGACGAAGATGGGTAAACTAGGTCATATGATGACCGAGCATCATTTTAAAGATGATGAGTAATATACTCGACCGATAAAAAAAGCCGCTTATTCAGCGGCTTTTTTGTGGGCGATGTTTTGTGGGTGATGGTTACGCTATGGCTCAAGTCGTGACTGGATAGCGTTAACAATACCCGCCGTATCTAATCCGCATTCTGCCAGCTGCTCGCCGCGGGTGGCATGTTCGACCCAATAATCGGGGATACCGAGCGGTAGCAGCGGGGTTTGGATATTGGCTTGATGCAGGTATTCGCCCACTGCAGATCCGGCGCCACCCTGTAAGGCATGATCTTCAAGCGTGACCAGCAGATCGTGTTCATCGCACAGCGTTTCTATGACTGCGGTGTCCAGCGGTTTTACAAAGCGCATATCGACCAGCGTCAGATCCAGTGCCTCAGCTGCTTGCTGCGCTGCCGGGAGCAGCGTACCAAAGTTAAGTAGAGCTGCTTTATTGCCCGTACGCAGTGTTTGGCTGCGTCCCAAGGTAAGTTTCCGCGGGCGGCGTTGAATATCTATACCACTGCCTCCGCCACGAGGGTAACGCACGGCGGCCGGACCTGGATAGAGATAGCCGGTGGTGAGCATGTCGTAAAGCTCCTGCTCGTCTGACGGAGTCATGATGATCATCCCCGGCAAGCAGCGTAAGATGCTGATATCGAAGATGCCGGCATGGGTCGCGCCGTCTTCACCGACTAAGCCGGCCCGGTCAATTGCCAGCAATACGTCCAGATCCTGGATAGCGATATCGTGTACCAGCTGGTCATACGCACGTTGTAAGAATGTGGAATAGATCGCAACAACGGGTTTCATATTCCGACACGCCATACCGGCAGCGAGTGTCAGGGCGTGTTGCTCAGCGATGGCGACATCAAAGTAACGTTCAGGATATTGCTGTGAGAAGGCGACGAGATCGGACCCTTCACGCATGGCAGGGGTAATGCCGATCAGCTGGGACTCATCAGCGGCAGTATCACAGAGCCACTGGCCGAAAATATTACAGTATTTCAAGCGCTTAACCGCAGGCTTTACCTGACCTTGTGGTTCGATCTTGGTCAGCGCATGGTATCCGACCGGATCGGCTTCAGCGGGGGCAAATCCTTTCCCCTTGCGGGTGACGACATGCAGAAACTGGGGGCCTGGGCGATCCAGTGCTGCGGTCAATTCAGGTAGCAGGGAGTGGAAGTTGTGACCATCTACCGGGCCGCTGTAGTGAAAGTCTAATGCTTCAAACAATGCTGAAGTGGTTTCACCTTCCGCGCGGTTTTTTAAATTCTTCGCCAGATATGTTGCCAATCCACCGACATTATGGGAGATCGACATCTCATTATCGTTAAGAATGACCAGCATGTTGGCATGCGTATGCGCGGCATGATTGAGCGCTTCAAACGCCATGCCGGCAGTCATTGCGCCGTCACCGATGACGGCAACGGTTTTGTGTTCCAATCCTTGCAGGCGGTCCGCAATCGCCATACCTAAGGCGGCACTGATGGAGGTGCTGGAGTGCCCGGTACCAAAATCGTCGAACTCACTTTCAGAGCGTTTTGGAAAGGGAGATAAGCCGCCTTGCTGACGTATGCTGAGCATGCGTTGCCGACGTTCGGTCAGAATCTTGTGTGGATAACTTTGATGGCCTACATCCCAGATCAGGTGATCTTCAGGTGTTTTAAGTAGGTAGTGCAAAGCGATGGTTAGCTCTACAACACCTAAGCCAGCGCCAAAATGTCCGCCAGTTTTTCCTACGCTGAATAACAGAAAGGCACGCAGTTCTTCCGCTAACTGTTCGAGGCTGTCTGCAGACAGATTATGCAGATCAGATGGGCTGTCGATGCGGTCCAGCAGCGGTGTCGCTGGACGCTGTTCGGGGATAGTCTGAAACATTAATGGTCGCGATAGACAATGAAGTCAGCCAGCTCGACCAAAGGCTGAGCAGCATCACCAAAAGGCTGCAGCGCGGATATTGCTTCGCTGTGCAGTTGGCTTAGTTTGTCTTTAGCTCCGGACATGCCAAGCAGTGCCGGATAGGTCGGTTTATTTTGTTCCACATCTGAACCCTGAGGCTTACCAATAGTTTCAGTATCGCCTTCGATATCCAGAATGTCATCTTTCACCTGAAACGCCAGGCCGATGGCATCGCCATAACGACGCAGTTGCGTAAAGGTTTCGACATCTGTGCAACCGCTGGAGAGCGCACCGAGATCCACGGCGGCATTCAGCAGAGCACCCGTTTTGTGCTTATGCATCGCTTCAAGCTGTTCGAGTGTCAGCGCTTTGCCGACATGACTAAGATCAAACGCCTGTCCCACGACCATGCCGCTGTCACCCGACGCCTTAGCCAGTACTTTGACCATCGCCAGGTTGCGGCCCGGTTGGGTCGTGTCCAGAGTCAGCAACTCAAAACCAGCACATTGCAGGGCGTCACCCGCGAGAATAGCCGTCGCTTCATCAAATGCGATATGACAGGTTGGTTTGCCGCGGCGCAGGTCGTCGTCGTCCATGGCAGGAAGATCATCATGCACCAGCGAGTAGCTGTGGACACATTCGATCGCTCCCGCAGCTGCGTCGGCGTCTTCCAATTTACCGTCCAGCATCTGATTAACCATATACACCAATATTGGACGCACGCGCTTACCGCCGTTAAACAGGGCGTAACGCATCGCTTCCTGTAAGCGTGGTTCTATGCTGTCACTGAGTAAGGTGCCGTCCAGATAAGCATCAACGCGTTGCTGATACTTATGGAGGGTGTCTTTTATGGTCAAGATTCAGTCGTCCTCGCCGCTATTAAAAGGCTGACTGTGAAGTTCGCCATTTTTCTCTATCAATACCTGAACTTTCTGTTCAGCCTGATCAAGAATAGTCTGGCATTCGCGAGTCAGTTTAACCCCTTGCTCAAAAGCACCGAGCGCATCTTCCAGAGAGAGGTCACCCTGCTCGATCTGGTTGACCAGGGTTTCAAGCTCGTTCAACGACGTCTCGAAATCAGTGGTTTTTTTGCTGCGTGGCATGGGGATTACCTGCTAATTAAAGGCGTACACGTTACCGAAGCCGCAGGTATTTATCAATTGGCTTAGATTAATCAAAATCATACGGTTGTTTGGGGGGTGATTGCATGAAATTTTTTGCTATGATGGATTGCTTGTAACACCTTGAGAATGCTGTGGTTGTGATCTGGAGACTATAGAGTGGATATAGCAACGCTCGTCGGTTTATTGGGCTCATTTGGCCTGGTTGTCGCCGCGATGGTAATGGGTGGAGATGTTGGCGTATTCGTTAACATTCCATCGTTGTTGATCGTAATTGTCGGCACCCTCTTTGTGGTGATGATGAAATACACGTTGGGAACCTTTCTCGGTGTGGGCAAAGTCATTGGCAAAGCTTTTATGTTCAAGTCTATCAGTCCCGATACGATTATCGCTGAGACTGTTGAGTTGGCGGATGCTGCACGTAAAGGTGGTTTGCTATCACTGGAAGACAAAACAGTGAGCAGTGACTTTATGCAGCGCGGTATTCAGTTACTGGTCGATGGTCACGATCCAGAAGTTGTGAAAACGCTCCTGAACAAAGAAGCGAAATTAGGTGCAGACCGACACGACAACAGTATTACGATGCTTGGTGCCATGGGTGATGTTGGCCCGGCAATGGGGATGATCGGTACCTTGGTGGGTCTGGTACAGATGCTGTCGAACATGTCGGATCCAAAATCGATTGGCCCGGCCATGGCGGTTGCACTGCTGACAACGCTCTATGGTGCGATGTTGGCAACCATGTTTGCGTTACCTGTGGCTGATAAGCTGGGACAGCGCAAAGATGAAGAGGCGTTGAACCAGTCCTTGATTACCGACGGTCTGTTGGCGATTCAGGCGGGTCAGAACCCGCGTGTCATTGAACAGATGCTGAAAAACTACCTGCCGGAAGGCAAGCGTGCGACAGACGGCTAATACCGGGTGGATATGTCATGAGTGACGAAGAACACGAATGCCCCCCCTGTCCCGCGGGGTTACCAGGCTGGTTAGCAACCTTTGCCGATCTGATGTCGCTGCTGATGTGCTTCTTCGTACTGCTGCTCTCGTTTTCCGAGATGGACGTACTGAAGTTTAAGCAGTTAGCCGGTTCCATGCGCGAAGCCTTTGGCGTGCAGAACCAGATCAAAGTTGAGGATGTGCCGAAAGGTACGTCCATTATTGCGCAGGAATTTAGTCCGGGTCGTCCTGAACCTACCCCCCTGAACGAAGTTCGCCAGATGACGGTGAACAACGATATGAATACGCTGGATATTCGTTCAGAGGAAGGTGAAAACGAGATTCAGGATCAAGAGGCGAGTGAAGCCTTTGAGGAGTTGCAGAAGGAACAGGAGCGAGAGGCGGAAGAGGAAGCCGTTGAGTTTGCTGCTGCATTAGCCAAAGAGATCGGACAGGGCAGTATTGAAGTTGAATCGGAAGGCCGCAAAATCATTATCCGGTTGAAGGAGCAGGGCTCTTTTGATTCTGGTCGCGCAGAGCTGAAATTCGCAGCGATTCCTGTACTGGCTAAAATTCGCGATATGTTGCTGACGGTGCAAGGCAAAGTTGCCATCGAAGGACATACGGACAATATCCCATATAAAGGTCGACGTTTTGAGTCTAACTGGGATCTTTCAACCGCCCGTGCGTTGGCCGTTGCGCATGAACTTTTCGGCGACCCGCGTATTAAGCAGGACCGCTTCCGTATCTTAGGATATGCAGCGACAAAACCTCTGACGCCCAATGAAACCCGCGCCCAGCGTGGACGTAACCGTCGCGTCGAGATTGTGGTACAGAAAGGGGATGATCAGGAGTTGCTGAAGCGTTTGCAAGCATCCGATCCGGAAGATATCAGACGCGAGAATCAGCCTCCTAAAGAAGTGTTCTGATAATTTATCGTTCAAATAAAAAACCCGGCAGATGCCGGGTTTTTTATTTCTACAGGGTCAGCTCTTATTTAGAGTTATCAACCATGTATTCAATAGCGCCTTTCAGCTCTGCATCGTTGCAATCCATGCACAGGCCTTTAGGTGGCATTGCGCCTTTACCTGACTTAGCAGTCGCCATCAGTGCGTCGATGCCCAGGGCAGCGCGAGGGCCCCATGCCGCTGCATCACCAAGCTTAGGTGCGTTAGCGGCACCGCTTGCGTGACATACTGCACATTTGGTGTTGTAAACTTCCTGACCAGCGCGCTCTGCCATTGCGTTGGTAGACATCAGGACAGCTGCTGCTGCAAAAACAATCGCCTTTTTCATAGTGTTAGTACCTCAGTGCTCACTAGGTGGATATTTTAGTTATCTATTAACCCGGAATCTTGAAGGGCGCAGTTTAGTCATAACCCCTTAGTACTGTAAATACACAATTGGAGGTTAACTGATACTGAACAAGGGTCTGAGATGAAAAAATGTATAGTGCGGAAGTATGACGAAAGTGTGCGGAAAAGCAGGGCAACGAGACGACTTAACGTCCGCTACCCAAGTGCATAGCGTACTCTGCTTGCTGGCGCTGAATGTTCATGTTTTGTCGATGGGAGCGATGTTCCTGCTGGTATTCTGCTACTACCTGATCGATCAGGTTTTTGGGTGCCGTCAGCATATGCTTAACGTCATTGATTGAGTAACCGCGACTCAGCAGCTGTTTCAGTTGAGCGCTTAGATGCATCTTATCCATTATTCTGTCCTCTTTATATTTCACCCGGCTATAGTGGCGGGTGAATATGTCAGAGATATTGCAGAGACCATATTTCTTCTATTGTCCCGTGGTGTTTCGGGTATCCGGTAACGCTGGACGCCGGCTACGTCTTTGGTTTGATTCCCAGTTTTTTTCAGCTTCGCGAATAATCACCGGGTCGAGTGGCGGCGGAGTCATATCAACCCCGTCCGACAACGCATCTGCAATGGTCTTAAGGACTTTAAGGCGGGCATACCATTTGTGGTTAGCTGCGATGAGATGCCACGGTGCTGACCTCGTTGAGGTATAAGACAGCATGTCGTTGATTGCCGTTGAGTATTGAGGCCACTTCTCCCGATTGCGAATATCTTCTGAAGTGAGTTTCCAGCGTTTATAGGGGTTGTTAAGTCGTTCCTGAAAACGGTGCAGTTGTTCGTTTTGATCGATGTGCAGGAATAGCTTTACGATGCGCACCTCATCGTCCATCAGCATACGTTCGAATTCATTGATCTCTTGATAGGCGCGTTGCCAATCAGATTCAGGACACAACGCTTCGACACGTTCGACCAATACACGTCCGTACCAGGAGCGGTCGAAAATGGCCCAGCTTTGCGGTTTTGGAAGCCGTGCCTGAAAACGATAAAGATAGTGTCTGCCTTGTTCATTGGGGCTAGGGGCTCCGATGGGATGAACATGGAATCCTCTGGGATCAAGGCGTTCGGTCAAACGGCGGATAGCGCCGCCTTTGCCACTGGCATCCCAACCTTCAAACACGATAATGGCCCGCTTATGTTGGTGATGATATGCCTGTTGGATGGTCAGAATTCGCTTCTGTAAGCGTTTGAGCTTGGTCTCGTAAGTATCCTTGTCGTCGATAAAGCTACTGTCCAAAGCGACGTCTTGTAAGCTGGGAGGTGTTTTCTGGAGGGAGATCTTGCTGGGCATATGCATCGGTTAACATCCTGTACGGCAATACCCCTCAGGTTAGCGGTATATTGTCTGGTGGACAATCTTGATAACGCACGGCGCCTATACTGCACGTAGACCCGAATATCGTATCGATGCCAGAGAGTGCCTATGAACAGTGTTTTTCTATCAGTACATATGTCGATGGTATGGGCATGGGGACTACTGATTGTCCTAAGTGGGTTGTCGCCGGTTGCTCAGGCCGACACTTGGCCGTTGATGGAAAAGCAGGATGTTATAGGGGAGATTCGCTGGTATCGGGTATCTGAAGCCGACACCTTGGTGAGTATTGCGCGGCGCTTTGGGATTGGTTATGAGGCGATGTTGAGAGCCAATCCAACGTTTGATATCTGGTTGCCAGAGTCAGAACGTTATCTGCGCCTTCCCACGCAATTTGTTCTTCCCGCTGGACCTAAGCAAGGGCTCGTGCTGAATCTCGCTGAGATGCGACTCTATCACTTTCCGAACGGAGACCCTCATAAGGTATACAGCTTTCCGGTTGGGATTGGTCGAGAAGGCTGGGAGACCCCCATTACTATCACTCAGGTTGTTAAAAAAGTAGTCGCACCTGCGTGGTATCCGCCGAAATCAATTCAGGAGGAGGCCTTAGCAAAAGGTCATCTATTACCCGATGTGGTGCCTGCAGGGCCGGATAACCCGTTGGGGAGTCACGCTTTGCGACTTGGACTGTCGAGTTATCTGTTGCATGGGACCAATCGTCCGGCAGGTGTAGGAATGCGTGTCAGTCACGGTTGTATCCGGCTTTATCCAGAAGATATTGTCGCGTTGTTTGATCGGGTCAACGTTGGCGTTGAGCTTCGCATCGTTGATCAGCCTTACAAGATGGGGTGGCGTGATCACGAGCTGTTTCTTGAGGTGCATCCCGCAGCATACCGTAAGGAAACCTGGGATCAGAGCAAGCAAGCGCTACCCGGACCCTTACAGGTGTTGATGAGACATGTCACAAAGGAATCAGAAGCGGTTCTGGACTGGAATCAGATCTACGACGCGTTGGCAGAAGCGGATGGTGTACCCGTTGCCATTGGTATTCGTCGGGAGTGATAACCCTGAACGCGTCACAGGGTTACCACGACCTGAACTGTTACTTTTGCATGGACTCTTCAAAGGCGCGATTGATTCGACGGGTATTTGCCTGACAGCAAGCCTGCGCATCTCGTGCCGCTTCCATTGCCGCAGCAGCATTTCGGTTGGCAGCATCGGCTTTACCAGATGCTTGTTTTGCCATCGCCTCAGCGGCAGCGGCGCGATCCATCGCTTGTTTAGCCATATCTTGCATGGCGGCCATATCTGCTGAGTTGGTACTGGCACAGCCGGTCACCAGCGCAGCGACAACTAAAGGTATTAATGCCAATTGGGATTTCATGAGAACTCCCTCAATAGTTGTTATTGGGTTTTTAGTCATGAAAAGTATAGGCGATAGAACCGAAAGAATGCTGTTTGGAATGCTTCATTGGGAAGAATAGTGTCTGGTCGAGGATATAATTGAACTGAATAGAGATCATATATGGAGTGCGTTATAGTGACGAACGTGAATAAATGATCAACAAATGAACAGGGAGTTCTTGTGTCAGTTGCTGGATCAAAGTTGTATTAGTCGTGTTGTATCGAGTGTAGATCACAAGAGTGCAGAGGATCGAAATGGATAGCAATACAGATATATCAGCTGAGAATATCGTAAGGCTGGAAGCTGAGTTGCAGCAAGCTAAGGCAGAGATTAAAGCACTACGTGATTCGCAGCGAGACTGGTGGGCGCTGTTGGAGAATACCACCGACTTTATCTATATCAAAGATGAGAAACATCGGTTTACCTGTACTAGTCGTGTATTTGCCAGCCTGACTGGGTATGAAAACTGGCATAGTTTGGTAGGCAAGACAGATTTTGATGTTTTTCCTCACGAGCATGCCAGCCGGTACTTTCAGTATGAGATGCTAGTGATTGCTGAGGGAAAATCTTTACTCAATCACGAAGAACCGTACTACAGCATTGAGGGTGAATTGCGCTGGGTAAGTTCCAGTAAGCAGCCAGTTTTAGACGATAGCGGCAATATCGTAGGGCTTGTAGGTATCAGTAAAGACATTACCGATGTGAAACGGTACAAAGCCAAAATTGAAGGTATGGCTAAATATGATCAGCTAACCGGAGCGTATAACAGGTATACGTTTCAAGATCTTGGTGCTCAAATGCTTGCTGCTGCGAAGCGGCAGAATCAGTCGGTGGCACTGCTCTTCATTGATCTCGATAACTTTAAACAAGTGAATGATTGTTATGGACATGATTCTGGCGATCGTCTACTAGTCGATTTTACGAATGTGTTACGTAGCTGTACCCGGGAGGCGGATATTATTGCCCGTTTAGGGGGAGATGAGTTTGTTGCGTTAACCTACACAGGCCAACACTCCTGTGATGGAAATCGATTGGCTGAACGCATCATACATGCTTTTCATCAGATACCTTTCGTCAGACAGGCCGAGCTGAACATCAGCTGCAGCGTTGGTATTGCCAGCTTTCCCGATGATGCATCGAGCCTGACAGAGTTGCTCTCATGTGCAGATAATGCGATGTATGATGCAAAGAGACGGGGGAAAGGTCGGTGTGCCAATTTTCTCGTTGGTTCGTTTCAGGGCTAACCTAAAGCATGTTTTGGTAGTCTGCGTGGGTGTCTAGTATTTCATATGTTAATTTTTTGAATTTAGCGGCTTCGAGGAGCATCATAGAGGGATGAAGGGGGCTATACTCCCAAATGACTAATTTTATTTAATTCCTGACGTTCGGAGATAAAGCGGACATGGCAACTCAGCAGTATGAAACCCTTAAGGATATGGGGATTGATGACGTACATGACATCGAAAAATACACATCACGTATTGAAGGTGACATGGATATCCTCAAGATCTACTTGCATCGTCATCAGGGTGAGTGGTTCGCCAAAAGCAAGAAGTTCAAGTTCAAGCGTGTGCACAAGAATGTGCCGGTGAAAGAAGGACTGGTGCCTTACCGTGCGACCACTGAACCTTCTCCTTATTACCTGCGTGCCGTTGCAGAACTGGATTCGCTGGTGACTGAAGAGAAGACCACGCAGAACAAGAAAGAAGTGTTGCTGGAAGAGCTGGAGCATCTTGAAAAAGTCGTAGCGCGTAAAATCGAAGATATCCGTCGTCAGATCGACGAAATGTGATTCTATCTATTGCTAGGACGCGACGGGTTACGCTTGTTGCGACCCTGTAAATAATTCTGTGTAACTGCCAGGGTTAAATGTAATCCGCCAAGCGGTCTTCAAATTCGATCATAAATCGGTTCAGGGCTGCCTTCCAGTTTCTGATGGGCATGGTCCATTTTTTAGAGGCATCCTGGATCGCCAGATAGACGACCTTTCTCGCCGCATCGTCCGTCGGGAACAGCTTCCGTTTCTTGATCGCCTTGCGGATCACACTGTTCAAAGACTCAATCGCGTTGGTCGTGTAGATCGCTTTGCGAATGTCCTGAGGGTAGTTAAACAGGGTGTTCAGGTTGTCCCAATGGGTGCGCCATGAACGGCTGATCTGGGGATATTTATCGTCCCAGCGCTCGGCAAACTGCTCCAGTGCCTGTAGGGCTTCTTCTTCCGTCACTGATTGGTAAATCCGCTTAAGATCAGCGGTAACAGCCTTGTAGTCCTTCCACGGGACATACTTCACCGAGTTGCGCACCATATGGACGATACAGAGCTGGATCTGCGTTTCAGGGAAGGCGGCATTGATTGCATCTGGAAAGCCTTTCAGGCCATCAACACAAGCGATCAGGATGTCTTTGACGCCACGGTTCTGAAGCTCTGTGAGCACGTTGAGCCAGAACTTAGCGCCTTCATTTTCAGATAGCCACAGACCCAGCAGTTCTTTGTGGCCTTCCAGGTTAACACCTAGAGCTAGGTAAACCGCTTTGTTGATGACCTGTTTATCCTGGCGGATTTTAACAACGATACAGTCCAGATAAACAATGGGGTAAACCTCATCCAAAGGACGTGATTGCCATTCAATGACTTGTTCCAATACGGCGTTTGTTACTTTAGAAATGAGACTGGCGGAAACGTCAGCACCGTACATCTCTTTGAAGGTGGCGACGATCTCACGGGTGGTCATGCCCTTGGCATAAAGACTCAGGATCTTGTCGTCCATGGAGGTGAAGCGTGTTTGCTGCTTCTTGACTAACTTCGGCTCAAAGCTACCATCCCGATCCCGTGGTGCATCAATCTCAAACTGACCATCTTCGGTACGTAATGTCTTACTGGAATAGCCGTTACGGCTGTTATCAGAAGGGCTTTGGCCATGTTTATCGTAACCGAGGTGCTCATCAAGTTCGGCATTGAGCGCCGTTTCGACGGTGATTTTGGTGAGCATCTGCCGAAAATCATTCAGATCGCTTTCGGTTTTGATCGATTTAGCGGCTTCGCGTGCGAAGGCTTCAAGTTGTTGCTTGTCCATACTGCCTATCCTTAGCCATTGCTGGCTCAATAATAGGCAGTTACACAGTTTTATCTACAGTCTCCATCGGTCCCTATGAAATCGTCTTGATTCAATCTCATCGTTGTAACAGGCATACCGTAGAAGTTCTCCGAGGAGCCCTTAACCTTAGCTCCCAGCGGCTCCAAAATTCTAACAGCGGTATCCCTTGCATCGATCAATACTGCACCTGACTGGATTTTGAACAATTCATCAAGCGAATACAGCGCCAGTCGTTTGCCCACTCCTAGCCCTCGAAAGCGATCATCAACGGCAAAGCGCCCCCAATGCCAATGACTACCCATCTTCCACGCAGCGACGACCCCTATGATGTACTCTCCACTACGGGCACACCACCAGTGGGTATTACTGGTGTCGTTAAGGGGGATTAAATTAGCGGGTATCCCTTGTTCTTGGTTAAATATGTTGCGTAGAAGTTGATCCGCTTCAGCTCTGTAGCAGTTGCGAAGGCTCTCGAACCTTATCTGTTCAGGTGCCTCCCGATAACGCTTACGAAAAGCGGAGAGGCGTAGCAAACGCAGACCCGATAGCACTGTTTGGCACTCGCCTTCAGCCAAGGGGGCAAGCAATTCAGTAAACGTCTTGTTGGCTGCGTTGTTAGCATATTGCAGCTGCTCGATGCCCTTTATCTGAATTGAAAACCAACGTTGCTTTCGGTTTTCAACCCCTTCGCGTGACGCAATCCATTTCTTCTCAACCAATCCTTTCAGAGTACGGCTTAACGCGGCTTTATCAACGTTCAGCTGTTGGCACAGCTCGGTAAAAACTGTTTCTCCATTGCGTTCTAAATAAGTAAGCAGGTGAGCTTGTGTCAGTGACAGTCCGGAATTTAAACAATTCTTATCCAGCAGTCCGATCTCACGTACTAGGTAGCGCAGTTCACTGCGAATATTGTCTGTATGATTCATAGGAAAAACCAAAGTAGAAACAGGGGTATTGATGTTGATAGTGTCAACATTAAGCCTTAGGCTCTTATAGAAGTCTAGAGAAAGTGCTGTTGAGGGAAGGGGAGCATGTGACCGGCGGCTTTTGTTGGGTGTTTCTATCCCCGCACCTGTCAACGAGCGTAATGCCTGAAGGACTGAGAACAGTGCCTGGCCTTCCTCTGACTTAAAATTAAGGTTAGAGCTTAGGCTCAACCGCAATCGTTATGGCGGGTTGGTCAATCTAACTGATATCGCTAGGTAACATCGGAGTATAGGACTATTTTGATGAGCTCATTTTGCGAAAAGAGTTATCTGAACAGAA
>NZ_JBFGYC010000030.1:0-15841 GCF_041587635.1 Pontibacterium sp.
GGTATTGGTATAACCAGGCGGATTCAGAAACAAGAAAGCGTTTCAAAAAATGGATCAGTCAATAATTCATATAAATAGCTATTCGTAGCTGTCCTTAGGAAAAATGTTTATTGGATTTGTCTCGCCCTTTTTATAAAAAGGGGTGCAGGGATTGCTTTGCTTAAAATTTGTCGATTTTAATTTATTCATCCTTAAATCTGGAGAGAAAGGAAATGAAAAAGCTGATTTTGGTTGCTGCTATTGCAGCTGCTACAACTGTTGGTTCTGTAAACGCTGCCACTATCTATGAAGGCAAAGGCCTGACTTACAAACTGAAAGGCGACTGGCAGGTTCAGCTGCGTGACAATGCTTCTAAAACTAAAGATGCAGAAGTTGAGTTCGATGATCTGGAGCTGAAAAACTCTATTACCTACGATCTGGGTAACGGCCTGAAAGCTTTCGGTCAGCTGGATTTTGGCTTTAAAGATGCTGCAGAAGACAAGCAGTCCGGTAGCAAGCTGGAAGAAGCATACCTGGGTCTGGACTTCGGTATGGCTGCAGTCGCTGTAGGTAAGCAGAACAATGCTGCTGACGAATTTGGTGTTGAGGGTGCATACGAACACGCTGTATCGGAAGATGCATTCGATGCTGCAGGCCAGACTGACGGCGATGATGTGATTCGTTTGGACGTTGCTACTGACAACTTTACTCTGATTACTTCCACTGAGCTGGAAGCTGAAGGTGAAAACAGTGCAGGTGATGCTTCTTTCGAAGTTTTCGCTGCAACAAGCGTAGGTGGTGTTGAACTGGCTGCTGCTTATCAGACTATTGATAAAACTGCGGGCGATGTTGATTCTTGGGGTCTGAGTGCTGCTACTAAGCTGGGTTCAGTTGCCCTGGCTGCTGATTATAGCTCCCGTGATACAGGTTCTGTTGATCTGGACACTTACAATGTAGTTGCTAAGTTCAAGGCATCTAAAACGACTACTTTCGCTCTGGGTCTGACTGAAGAAGAAACTTCAGCGTCTACTGATGCTACTCAGATCTACGCTAACGTGACTTACAAGTTCCCAGCTCAGAAAAACGTAAGCGTTTTCGCTGAAATCTCTGACATCGACGAAGATGGCAAGGATCTGGATCTGGACGTTCTGGCAGGTATGCGCATCAAGTTCTAATGCTGAGCGCAATGAACACAGCGGAAACTATGTGCTCCCCCCTTCAAGCTATATAGTTTTCTCGTATTAGGTCGGCTTATGCCGGCCTTTTTTATTTCTGTTGTATTGGTCTCTTTTGAGTACTTGGGCCGGAATGCCGTTGGGTTTTGCTGGGATGATTGTGTTTAATCGTCATTCTTTGATTGCTTGAGGCAGATTCGTTTACAGTGGATCACACATCACACATCACACATCACACATCACACACCGCACACCAATCCCAAAATTGCTTTGTATGTAGTCTTGGGGTGTTGCTTAACGTATTGATCTAAGGATGATGGTCGCGATGATGTTGCAGTGTAATGTACAGGTGGCCGTGTAGAACGACTGAGCAGGTGTATGAAGCGGAGATTGAGAAGGGGAAGGGTGACTCAAGTTTTATGCGCCACCCGGGGGAATGCTAACTAAACTGTCGTACCAAGGCGCTTAGATTCGCGCTAATCCTCGAAAGATCAGAGGCGTATTTCTGATTATTGTCAGCTTCAAGTGAGGAGCTTTTGGACAGGTCAGCGGCTTCGGTGACGGCGTTGCTGATTTCAGCTGTGCTGCAGGTTTGTTCTTCGGTTGTGGCTGCGATGAGTGAGTTCATGTGATGGACGTTCTCTATCGACTTGCGAACGGAATCGATAGTGCTTTGAGCATTCTGAGCGGATTCGACTGTCGTCGCAGCTGCGTCAAGTTGTCGGTTCATTCGTGCAGTTGTAACAGCAGTGGCTTGGTTGAGCTTATCTGTTATGAGTTTTATTTCGACCGCTGAGCTGCTGGTTCGGGATGCAAGGTTACGCACTTCATCTGCGACCACGGCGAATCCGCGGCCGGCTTCGCCTGCTCGTGCGGCTTCGATTGCGGCGTTCAGTGCCAGAAGATTGGTTTGTTCAGCGAAGCCTTGAATGACTTCTAAAGCGCTTTCTATCTCTCGTGCGTCCTGCTTGAGCAGCTCAAGTGCTTTGGCAGTTTCTTTCACTTCGTCAGTGAGGGTCTGAATGCGATCACTGGTTGTGACCATATAGCCAGTACTTTGATTAGCGAGTGATTGAGCATCGGAAGTGGCGTGGCTGGTTTGCGCGGCATTTTCCGCCACTTGCTGGTAGGAGCCTTCGAGCTGTGTCATTTGGACCACAACACGCTCGGTTGATGCTTGCTGCTTGGAAACAATAGTTTCCAGATGGATCGCACCTTGGGATATTTGAAGTTCCAGTGAGCTTAAATGCTGTGTCTCGCTGCGTATCTGAGCGATGAGGTGTGTGAAATAACTATGCAGTGCATTGATGGAACGATGCAGGCTTTTCACTTCTGACATGCTGCTTTTTAGACTGAACTCCCGACTCAGGTCGCCCTTTGAGAGCTTGTCTATATAGTTGCTGGTTTCTATTAAGATGCGTGACAAGCGGTGCTTCAGCATGGTCATCAGTAATCCGGTGAGCACGATTAAGGTGACACAGATCGCCAGAAGGACGTATACATCGCGCTGAATTGCCGCATATTGCTGGTTGACCTCTTCGGCATAGCGCAACAGGCTTTGTTCGAGTTCGTTCAGGAGTTGCTGGGTGGCATGTTTAGCACGTTGGTTTTGGGCAATAAACTTTTGTGCGTTGTGCAGTTCTTTTGGATAGCGCCTAATGAGTGAACGGATCTCGTCGACAATCGCATCCCCCTTATCTTCTCGATCGTTCGTTTTTTCTTCCTGCTGCCACCCCATAAGAGACGCGAGATCATCCCCGTCATCGTTTTCTTCGGAATAGACGCCTAGTCGGGGTAAGGCATGTAGAGCAGAGGATGTTTGTTCCAGTTCATTTTGGTAGTGATTTAAAGTCTCCAGTGTGTCATTGCTCGCATCGGAGAAATAGCTCTGGCGGGTATGGCTGAGTGCGACTAACGAGCGTTGTAACTGCGTAATCAATGTCAGATATTGCTGGCGTTGTTCCGGAGCGGTTTGGTTGGCTGACTCGGTATACTCGGTTGCGCGGGTCAGTTCGCCCATAAGTTCGCGTTCATTGTTAATGAGTAAATCCTGTGGGTTGGATAGTTTCCCTGCTGTCCGCAGTTCTGAAAGCGTGCTGCTGTTGAGCGTGTTCAGCAGTGAAACTGTTTCATTACGCATCTGATTCGGTAGGTGCGTATTTTGACGAGTACGATCGATGACGGCCGTCACATTGTCACTGATCGTTGTCAGCAAGGCTGCATTACCGTTAAACAGATAGGTCTGAATAGGCTTGCCTATCAGGTTTTCAACTTCACGTTGATAGGTCTGGTAGTACGCGCTGGCGGAAAAGGCGCCATCAAGTCGGTTTAAGGACCAGATAACCGAACCGCTTAAGAAAATGACAATAATTAGCAGGGCTAATGTTGCCAGGCGGGTGAGCTGTGAAATTTTCATCTGTGTCTCTCTGATCAAGCGACTCTAATGTCTGTTTTTTGCTGTGTGTGGGCATATAGGGAAATATTGTAATGACCATTTCATTACACCTTTGTGACGACGGAGCAGGTGAGGCTATAAGACCGTAAACAACACTATCGAGTGACGTTCAGTGCGTGGACAGGGGGCGCCAAATCGACTAAAATACCGCCGGTTTGGCTGAGAGAAATCAGCTGATCTCAGGAACAGCATATTGGAGCGAGGTTAAAATTTGGTTTTGCCTCGCTTTTTTGCACGTATCGTTTTCATCAGTCTAGTTTTTGTATCGCGCAGTGCGGGGGGAGGTTCAATTGTCGAGACCAGCCATTTTGGCCCTTGAGGACGGTAGTATTTTCAAGGGGGTGGCGATTGGCGCCGACGGTCAGTCGAGCGGTGAGGTGGTATTTAACACTTCTATGACCGGTTATCAGGAAATCCTGACTGATCCGTCCTATTGCCGCCAGATCGTTACTCTGACTTATCCACATATCGGTAATGTGGGTGCCAATAAAGAGGATGAAGAGTCATCCCAGACCTGGGTATCCGGTCTCGTAATTCGTGATCTGCCGCTGGTAGCGAGCAACTTCCGTAGCGAGAAGTCTCTGGACGAATACCTGAAAGACAATAACATCGTAGGTATCGCTGATATTGATACCCGTCGCCTGACGCGTATTTTACGTGAAAAAGGCTCTTTGAGCGGCTGCATCATGGCCGGCGATGTGAACGAAGAACAAGCATTAGCAGCGGCAAAAGGATTCCCGGGTCTGAAAGGTATGGATCTGGCGAAGGAAGTCACTGTTGCTAAGGCATATGAGTGGCGCTCTTCTACCTGGCAGCTGGGTAAAGGTCACGAAGATAAGACCGATGACGAGTTGGCGCATCATGTTGTGGCGTATGACTTTGGTGTGAAAAGCAACATTCTGCGCATGCTGGTAGAGCGTGGCTGTCGTTTGACGGTTGTACCTGCTCAAACTCCTGCTGCAGACGTGTTGGCTTTGAACCCGGATGGCGTATTCCTTTCCAACGGACCTGGTGATCCAGAGCCGTGTGATTACGCGATTAATGCCATTCAGGAGATCTGTAAAACCGATCTGCCAATTTTTGGTATCTGTCTCGGTCATCAGTTGCTGGCACTGGCTTCCGGTGCGAAAACTGAAAAGATGAAGTTTGGTCACCACGGTGCGAACCACCCGGTGCAGGATCTGGATTCTACTAAGGTGATGATCACCAGTCAGAACCACGGCTTTGCTGTCGCTGAAGATTCGCTACCAGATACATTACGCCCAACGCATAAATCTCTGTTTGATGGTTCATTGCAAGGTATCGAGCGGACTGATCGCCCGGCCTTCAGCTTCCAGGGTCACCCTGAAGCGAGCCCGGGGCCGCATGATGTGGCACCTCTGTTCGATCGTTTTATCGAGCAGATTAAAGCGCGTAAGAACGCGTAAGTACTTTAGACAGAACGAACAGTCACTTGATACGACCGGTATATACTGATGCCAAAACGTACGGACATAAAAAGCATTTTGATTCTTGGCGCTGGCCCGATTGTAATCGGTCAGGCCTGCGAGTTTGACTACTCTGGTGCCCAGGCTTGTAAAGCACTGAGAGAAGAGGGTTATCGAGTTATTTTGGTTAACTCTAACCCAGCGACCATCATGACTGACCCAGCGATGGCCGATTCCACCTATATTGAGCCGATCAACTGGAAAACAGTTGCGAAGATTATTGAGAAAGAGCGTCCAGATGCGCTGCTGCCTACGATGGGTGGCCAGACTGCACTGAACTGCGCTTTGGATCTTGATCGCGAAGGCGTGTTGAAAGAGTTTGGCGTTGAGATGATCGGCGCAACTCAGGATGCGATCGATAAAGCCGAGGACCGTGATCGCTTTGATAAAGCGATGAAGAATATCGGTCTGGAATGCCCGCGCGCTGCGATTGCACACAGCCTTGAAGAAGCATTGCAGGTGCAGGCTCAGCTTGGCTTCCCATGTATCATTCGTCCATCTTTCACGATGGGTGGTACGGGTGGTGGTATCGCATACAACAAAGAAGAGTTTGTTGAAATCTGCGAGCGTGGTCTGGATCTGTCACCAACCAGCGAACTGCTGATTGATGAATCCCTGATCGGGTGGAAAGAATATGAGATGGAAGTTGTACGTGATAAAAACGACAACTGCATCATTATCTGTTCGATCGAAAACTTCGATGCCATGGGTGTGCATACCGGTGATTCTATCACTGTAGCACCTGCGCAAACGCTGACAGATAAAGAGTACCAATTGATGCGTAATGCATCGATTGCTGTCTTGCGTGAGATCGGTGTTGAGACCGGCGGTTCCAACGTTCAGTTTGGTGTGAATCCTGAAGACGGCCGTATGGTTGTTATCGAGATGAACCCTCGTGTATCCCGTTCTTCTGCATTGGCGTCTAAAGCGACAGGTTTTCCTATCGCTAAAGTTGCTGCAAAGCTGGCTGTGGGTTACACCCTGGATGAGCTGCAGAACGACATTACCGGTGGTGCTACTCCGGCTTCTTTTGAGCCTGCTATCGACTACGTTGTTACTAAGATTCCTCGTTTCACCTTCGAGAAGTTCCCGCAGGCTAATGACCGTCTGACCACACAGATGAAGTCTGTTGGTGAGGTTATGGCGATCGGCCGTACTCAGCAGGAATCTTTGCAGAAAGCTTTGCGTGGACTGGAAGTCGGTGCAACGGGCTTTGATCCAATTGTTGACCTGGAAAGCGAAGACGCACGTACCGATATCGTACGTGAGATGAAGCAGCCGGGTGACAAGCGTATTTGGTTCCTGGGTGACGCATTCCGTCTGGGGATGTCCGTTGAAGAGCTATACGAGCTGTCCGGTATTGACCCTTGGTTCCTGGTTCAGGTTGAAGACATCATCAAAGATGAGCAGCGCGTGTCTGAAATGGCACTGTCTGAACTGGACAAGGACACCTTGTTCCGCCTGAAGCGCAAAGGTTTCTCAGATGAGCGTCTGGCCGTGTTGCTGGGTGTGAGTGAGAAGCAGGTACGTAAACACCGTCATGGACTGGATATTCGTCCGGTGTTTAAGCGTGTTGATACCTGTGCTGCTGAGTTCTCTACTGATACCGCTTATATGTATTCTTCTTATGAAGAAGAGTGTGAAGCGAACCCTTCCGACCGTGACAAAATCATGGTTATTGGTGGTGGTCCTAACCGTATCGGGCAAGGCATCGAGTTTGACTACTGCTGTGTACACGCAGCGCTTGCGGCTCGCGCTGATGGCTTTGAAACCATCATGGTTAACTGTAACCCTGAGACTGTTTCTACCGACTACGATACCTCTGATCGTCTGTACTTTGAGCCGATCACGCTGGAAGACGTGCTGGAAATTGTTGCTGTTGAAAAACCGAAAGGTGTCATTGTTCAGTACGGTGGTCAGACTCCACTGAAACTGGCGGTTGCGCTGGAAGCGGCTGGTGTGCCAATCATTGGTACCTCTCCTGAAGCGATTGATCGCGCGGAAGATCGCGAACAGTTTCAGCAGATGCTGAAGCGTTTGGGTCTGAAGCAGCCTGAAAACGCAACAGTGCGCTCTTTGGAAGAAGCGGTTATCGAAGCGGGTAAGCTGGGTTATCCGTTGGTTGTTCGTCCGTCCTATGTATTGGGTGGTCGTGCAATGGAGATCGTATACAAAGAGGAAGAGCTGCGCCGCTACATGAATACTGCGGTACAGGTTTCCAATGACGCGCCGGTTCTGCTGGACCACTTCCTGAACGCTGCGGTTGAAGTAGATATCGATGCGGTCTGTGACGGCGAGACTGTTGTTATTGGTGCGATCATGCAGCATATCGAGCAGGCTGGTGTTCACTCCGGTGACTCTGCATGTTCTTTGCCTCCGTATAGCCTTGCGGCTGACGTGCTGGATGAGATGCGTGATCAGGTTAAGAAAATGGCGCTGGAGTTGGGCGTTATTGGCTTGATGAATACGCAGCTGGCATATCAGGATGGCGAGATCTATGTGATCGAGGTTAACCCTCGTGCGTCTCGTACCGTGCCGTTCGTATCCAAGTGTATCGGTGTCTCGCTGGCGAAGATTGGTGCGCAGGTCATGACCGGTAAGAGCCTGAAAGAGCTGGGCTTCACCGAAGAGATCGTGCCTGAGCATTTCAATGTTAAAGAAGCGGTATTCCCGTTCAACAAGTTCCAGGGTGTTGATCCGATCCTGTCACCAGAAATGAAGTCTACTGGTGAAGTTATGGGTACCGGTGAGACCTTCGGCGAAGCCTTCATGAAAGCGCAAGTAGGTGCTGGTGAGAAGATGCCGAAGAAAGGTAAAGCCTTTATCTCTGTGCGCGAAGTTGATAAGCAGGGTGTAATTGAGGTAGCTTCTGATCTAGTTGAATTGGGCTTCGAGCTGGTTGCAACCAGTGGCACTGCGTCTCTGTTGGAAGGAACCGGCCTGCAGGTTGAGCGTGTGAATAAGGTGATGGAAGGTCGTCCTAACATCGTCGACATGCTGAAAAACGATGAAATCGCTTACGTGATCAATACGACGGAAGGTCGCAAAGCGATTGCGGATTCTGCTGAGATTCGTCGTTCAGCCCTGCAGCATAAAGTGCCTTACAGCACGACGTTGGCCGGTGCTGAAGCGACTACCCGTGCGCTGCAGTATGGTGAAGAGAAAACTGTTCGCCGTCTGCAGGATATCCATGCAGGTGAGAATGTATGAATAACCGAGTCCCTATGACTGTTGGCGGCGAAAAAGCGCTGCGACAAGAGCTGGAACAGCTGAAAACCGTTGAACGCCCACGCGTGATTGCAGATATTGCTGATGCGCGTGAACACGGAGATCTGAAAGAAAACGCTGAATATCACGCTGCACGTGAACAGCAGGGTTTTATTGAGGGTCGTATTCAGGAGCTGGAAGGTAAACTGTCCAACTGTCAGGTGATCGATGTGACGGCAATCCCGCACAGCGGCAAGGTTATTTTCGGTACGACAGTGTCTATCATCAACATTGATAACGATAAAGAGCAGCGTTATCAAATTGTGGGTGATGACGAAGCGGATATTAAGAACCGTAAGCTCTCAGTAAACTCTCCGATTGCGCGTGCGCTGATCGGTAAAGAGGAAGGTGATATCGTGGCGGTCAATACGCCAAACGGTCTTATCGAATACGAGATCGACGAAGTACTGCATATCTGATGCGTCACGACCTATAAAAAAGGGCACCTTCGGGTGCCCTTTTTCGTATTGGGAGGAGCGGAGCTTAGCGCAGAAGATTTGATAGGCGCGGGTCCGGATTCTCGGCTTTCCGGTATAGCAAAGCAATATTGCCGATTTCCTGGACGATGGTCGCTTCAACGATCTCCGCCAGTTCTTTAATCAGCTGCTTTTTTACTTCCCGGTCGCCGACAGCGAATTTAACCTTGATCAGCTCGTGATCTTCCAAAGCACGGTCCACTTCCAGCTGGATGTTCTCGGTCAGGCCTTTGCCTGCAACCATGACCAGCGGATTAAGGTTGTGACCAATGGTGCGATAATGCTTCTTTTGCTCGGACGTCAAGCTCATACTAAAATACGTGCCTCAAAATTTTTTGGTTGTCGGTGATCCGAAACCTTCAATAATTTCTACAATACTACCTGAGATATGTGTTCAAGAGTAGCGCATAGCCTGAGGTGTCAACGACGCAGGGGTCGGTAATTCGTGGCAAAATCTAAGAGTAGTGGGCGTTGGATGCAGGAACATTTTGACGATCATTACGTCAAACAGTCCAAGGAGCAGGGGTACCGCTCCCGTGCCAGCTTCAAACTGCTTGAGCTGAATGAAAAAGATAAACTGTTTCGTCCAGGTATGACGGTGGTTGATCTGGGGGCTGCTCCGGGTGGCTGGTCGCAAGTGGCGGCTCAGTTGGTTGGGGATCATGGTCGGGTGGTTGCATCTGATATTTTGCCAATGGATTCAATGGCAGGTGTTGAGTTTGTGCAGGGTGACTTTACTGAAGAAGAGGTGCTGCACCGTATTCTGAAAGCATTGGGAGATGAACCGGCAGACCTTGTAATTTCAGATATGGCCCCCAATATGAGTGGTATGAACAGCGTCGACCAGCCTGCAGCGATGTATCTGGTTGAACTGGCTCTCGATATGGCCCGCGAAGTACTTAAACCGGGCGGCAATTTTGTTGCCAAGGTGTTCCAGGGTGAAGGTTTTGACGAATATATGCAGGACATGCGTCAAAGCTTCAATAAAGTAATTACACGTAAGCCTGATGCTTCACGCGCCCGTTCGCGCGAGGTATATCTGTTTGGCAAGGGCTTTAAAGGTTGAGAAGCGACCTGCCACAAGTGTTATAGTGTGTGGCGCATTCTTCAGATGCGTGATGCATCGTTGATAAGCTGAGGATAATCCATTGAACGATATGGCAAAAAATCTGGTGCTGTGGCTGGTAATAGCGGCAGTCCTGTTAACGGTTTTTAATAATTTCAACGATGCAGCTGAACCGAATCGTCTCAGCTACTCTGACTTCGTTACTGAAGTGCAGGATGGTCGTGTTTCTAAGGTGGTGATCGACGGTTATACCATTGTGGGCGAGCGCTCCGGTGGTGAGCGTTTTGAAACCGTGCGACCTGCACTGGAAGACCCTAAGCTGGTTGATGATCTGCTGCGTAATAATGTTGTTATTGAGGGCAAGCAGCCTGAACAGCAGAGTATCTGGTCTCAGTTGCTGGTAGCGTCTTTCCCAATTCTGGTGATTATCGCAGTCTTTATGTTCTTCATGCGTCAGATGCAAGGCGGTGGTGGAGGTAAAGGCGGCCCGATGTCCTTTGGTAAATCCAAAGCGCGTATGCTGGGTGAAGATCAGATTAAGACGACTTTTGATGATGTGGCCGGCGTAGAAGAGGCCAAAGAAGAAGTTAAAGAGCTGGTTGATTACCTGCGTGATCCCGGCAAATTCCAGCGTCTGGGTGGCCATATCCCGCGGGGTGTCCTGATGTCCGGTAACCCAGGTACGGGTAAAACCTTGTTGGCAAAAGCGATTGCGGGTGAAGCTAAAGTACCTTTCTTCAGTATCTCGGGTTCGGATTTCGTAGAGATGTTTGTTGGTGTGGGTGCATCTCGTGTGCGTGACATGTTTGATCAGGCCAAGAAAAATGCGCCTTGTATCATCTTTATTGATGAGATTGATGCAGTAGGTCGTCACCGTGGCGTTGGTATGGGTGGTGGTAACGATGAGCGTGAGCAGACGCTGAACCAGTTATTGGTAGAGATGGATGGTTTTGAGGGTACCGAAGGTGTCATCGTTATTGCTGCGACTAACCGTCCGGACGTACTGGATCCCGCGTTGTTGCGTCCGGGACGCTTTGACCGCCAGGTACATGTGGGACTGCCGGATATTCGTGGCCGTGAAAAAATTCTGAAAGTGCATATGCGCAAAGTACCACTGGGCGATGATGTAAAGCCTGAGCTGATCGCGCGTGGTACACCGGGTTTCTCTGGTGCGGATTTGGCCAATCTGGTCAATGAAGCGGCGTTGTTTGCCGCACGTGGCAGCAGGCGTACAGTAGGTATGGAGCAGTTCGAAAAGGCTAAAGATAAAATCATGATGGGTACCGAGCGTAAGTCCATGGTGATGTCCTACGAAGAGCGTCTGAATACCGCGTATCATGAATCAGGTCATGCCATTGTAGGTCGTCTGATGCCGCAGCATGATCCGGTCTATAAAGTATCGATTATTCCACGTGGTAGAGCCTTGGGTGTGACGATGTTCTTGCCTGAAGAAGATCGCTACAGCCATAGTCGTCAGACGATCATCTCGAATATCTGCTCCCTTTACGGTGGTCGTATCGCCGAAGAGATGACGCTGGGTAAAGACGGTGTGACGACAGGGGCAGCGAACGATATCCAGCGTGCGACTTCTATGGCGCATAGCATGGTTGCTAAATGGGGTCTGAGCGAAGCGCTGGGGCCGTTATTGTACGATGAGGAAGAGGGCGATCCGTTTGGTCGTGGTTATGGGCAGCCAGCTAAGACCATCTCTGAAGAAACTCAGCGTCGTATTGATGGCGAAGTGCGTCGAGTGATTGATGAGTGTTATGCGAAGTCGCAGAAAATTCTGGAAGATAATCGTGATATTCTGGAATCGATGACGCAGGCGTTGATGAAGTACGAAACGATTAGTAGTGATCAGATAGACGAGCTGATGGCTCGAGAAGAAGTGTCTGCGCCTGATGGCTGGGAAGATGATGACGACAAGGATAGCGGTAATACCGGGACCACGGCGCAGCAGGATAAGTCTGAGCCTGAGCAGGATAAGCCGCAGGACGATGCGGGTGCAGACCCTGATATGCCGTCGCCGGATAACAATGTGCACTAATTGAGATTAGGCAGTATAAGTACAAAGGCTGATCGTGGTGATCAGCCTTTTTTGTATCGAATACCGGAGTAAGTTTGTGAGCATAAGCCAGCTTTCGTGTGGTCGCCGCACACTGGATATGAGTCGTACCCAGGTTATGGGGATTCTGAACGTCACGCCTGACTCGTTCTCAGATGGCGGTCACCTGTATAGCAGCAGTGAGTTGTCGCTGGAGCAGGCGGTACGCAGGGCTGAAACAATGGTGTCAGAAGGCGCTTCTATCATTGATGTTGGTGGCGAGTCTACCCGGCCGGGCGCGGCTCCGGTTTCTGTGAATGAAGAGTTGGATCGGGTGATACCTGTTATTGAAAGGCTGTCGCGTGATCTGGATGTTGTTGTGTCAGTCGATACCAGCTCCCCGGAGGTTGTTCGGGAGGCGGCGGTTGCGGGTGCTGGGTTGATTAATGATGTTCGGGCGCTGGGTAAGCAGGGGGCGCTTGAGGCCGCAGCAGCGACTTCATTGCCCGTCTGTCTTATGCATATGCAGGGCAGTCCGGCGACAATGCAAGATGCGCCTCGTTATGAAGACGTATTGTTGGATGTTAAGGCGTTTTTGCAGCAGCGAATTGCGGATTGTGAGGCTGCTGGGATTGCAAAAGATCGCCTTGTTCTTGATCCAGGTTTTGGCTTTGGTAAGACCATCCAGCATAATCTACGTCTGTTGAATAATCTGGATGCGTTGCACGCGTTAGGGTTACCGTTGTTGATCGGAACTTCGCGCAAATCGATGATAGATCATGTATTGCATCGGCCGGTTGATCAGCGTCTGGCGGGAAGTTTGGCGACTGTAGCAATATCGGTGATGCAGGGTGCGCAGATATTGCGCGTACATGATGTGGCAGAAACAGTAGATGTTGTGCGTATGACCGAAGCTGTGCGCAACGAGTCCATTGGAGAGGATTGAGTAGTAATGAGCAGACGTTATTTTGGTACCGACGGAATTCGCGGCAAAGTAGGCCAGTTTCCTGTAACACCCGATTTTATGCTGAAGCTGGGTTGGGCAGCCGGTAAAGTGTTTGCCCGTGAAGGCCGCAGCAAAATTCTTATCGGTAAAGATACACGAATTTCAGGATATATGTTTGAGTCCGCCCTCGAGGCGGGCTTGTCCGCTGCTGGAGTCGATGTGTTGCTGTTGGGGCCTATGCCAACGCCAGCAATTGCTTATCTGACGCGTACCTTTCATGCCAATGCAGGTATCGTGATCAGTGCCTCGCACAATCCGCATTACGATAATGGCATCAAATTCTTTTCTGCGCAGGGTACTAAATTGCCGGATGAGATTGAGCAGGCTATTGAAGCTCAGCTGGATATCGCCATGACAACGGTTGATCCTGCGCTGCTGGGTAAAGCAAAACGTATTGAGGATGCACCCGGGCGTTACATTGAATTCTGTAAAGCCAGTGCAGGCGGTATCGATCTTAAGGGTATGAAAATCGCCCTCGATTGTGCCAATGGTGCAACCTATCATGTGTCGCCGAGTGTATTTTCCGAGCTAGGGGCTGAGGTGATCGAAGTCGCGTCCGCGCCTGACGGTCTGAATATCAACGAGGAGTGTGGTGCAACATCGACCGAGCGTCTGCAGAAGGTGGTTGTGGCGGAAGGTGCTGATCTGGGTATCGCACTGGATGGTGATGGTGATCGCGTGATCATGGTTGATCACACCGGCGTTGAAGTCGACGGCGATGAGTTGCTCTATGTGATCGCCTCGCACCTGCGTGCTCAGGGAGAATTCGAAGGCGGAGTTGTTGGTACATTGATGTCTAACTTCGGTCTCGAGCAGGCATTCAAGCGCGAGCAGATCCCTTTTGTACGTGCGAAAGTAGGTGATCGTTATGTGATGGAGCAGCTGGCTAATCATGGCTGGTTGCTGGGTGGTGAGTCTTCAGGACATATTGTTTGCCGTCATCTGACGTCTACGGGTGATGGTACTGTGTCGGCCCTTCAGGTTCTGAGGGCCATCGCAGACAGTGGCAAAAACTTACATGTGCTGAAGCAGGGGATGAGCAAAATGCCTCAGACGATGATCAACGTCCGCATGCAGAACAAAGTGGATGTGATGGGTGTTGATGCGGTTCAGGAGGCGGTTGCTGCGACCGAAGCAACACTGGGTTCTCGCGGACGCGTATTGTTACGACCTTCGGGTACGGAGCCTGTTGTGCGCGTGATGATTGAAGGTGAAGATGCGGCAGAAGTTGCGGAACTGTGCTCAGCTCTGGCAGCGGAAGTAGAAAATGCGCTTCAGGCGCTTGAAACTTCAGAGTAACGCAGTTAATATTTGCGCCTCTTTCGATAGGGGGTATCGATGCGTAAAGCCATTGTCGCCGGAAACTGGAAAATGAACGGCAATAGTGAGTCTATCAATGAGTTGATGGAAGCACTGGTTGCAAGTCTTCAAGATCTGGATGTTGTAGAAGCTCTGGTATGCCCTCCGGCTGTTTACCTGTCTCAGGTGAAAAGTCTGATTGGTAATGCATCGATTGCGCTGGGCGCACAAAATGCCAGCCAGTTCGAAAGTGGTGCATATACAGGTGAGAATTCACCAGGAATGCTCGCAGATCTGGGATGTCAGTACGTTATTCTGGGTCACTCTGAGCGTCGCGCCATTTTTGGCGAAAAAGACGCTGAAATTGCTGCAAAGTTTAATGCGGTGATTGACGCAGGCCTTGTGCCTATTCTGTGTGTTGGTGAAACACTGGAAGAACGTGAAGACGAAAAAACCATGGCGATCGTCGGTGGTCAGCTAAAGGCTGTGCTCGATGCTTGTGGTGTTGAGTCTTTCGCGAAAGCTGTTATCGCATATGAGCCGGTTTGGGCGATTGGAACCGGTAAAACAGCAACGCCTGAGCAGGCTCAGGACGTTCATCAGGCTGTAAGAGCCATTGTTGCTGAGTACAGTGCTGAAGTAGCAGCGGGTGTAAGAATCCTGTACGGTGGAAGCGTCAACGCGGCGAATGCCGATGAGTTGTTTGCAAACCCCGATGTGGATGGCGGCCTGGTTGGCGGTGCATCCTTAAAGCCTAATGATTTTATCGCTATCTGTCGCGCGGCGGCAGAAGCGTAACGAAACGGTTGATAGATGGAAACACTGGTTCTGATTGTTCATGTCTTGCTTGCTGCCGGTATTATCGCTCTGGTATTGCTGCAGCAGGGTAAGGGTGCAGAGGCTGGCGCTTCGTTTGGCGCTGGTGCTTCCCAGACTGTGTTCGGTAGTAGCGGTAGTACGTCTTTTCTAGCACGTATTACAGGCGTACTGGCAACCGGTTTGTTCGTAACAAGCTTTTTGCTGGCCATGGCTGCCAAGGAAAAAGCTGATACAGTGGGTGATGCAGGCATTCCTGCAGCGGAAGTTATTGAGAGTCGTGCAGCAGAGGTTACTGAGCCTGAGTTGCCGACACTGGAAGCGGGCAAAGCTGAGCCGGTTCCTGAATCTGATATTCCGCAAGCTGACTGAAACTCGTTTGCCCAAGTGGTGGAATTGGTAGACACGCTATCTTGAGGGGGTAGTGACCTACGGTCGTGCCGGTTCGAGTCCGGCCTTGGGCACCATGATCTTGAAAAAGGTCTAGGGCATATGTACAATATGCCCTGTTTTTGATGCGGGGTGGAGCAGTCTGGTAGCTCGTCGGGCTCATAACCCGAAGGTCGTTGGTTCAAATCCAGCCCCCGCTACCAATTAAGCAAATGCTGTTTTAGTGGCGGCCCGACGATCGGGCTCGGCTTTTAATCTAGCACAGCGCTGAAGGTCGCAGGTTTAAATCGAGTCCCCGCTACCAATTTCAGTGAAAGCGAGTAAAATATTCCCATAACGTATGTGATTTCGAAGACTTTAGCTTAGCCGTATTTTCTCATA
>NZ_JBFGYC010000031.1:0-15534 GCF_041587635.1 Pontibacterium sp.
GGTTCCCACGGTCCCCCGTGGGAATCCATACAGCGGGTTAATCTCAGCGCACGATCTGAGCTTGCGGTGTCGTTAGAGCGGTCTGCATTCCCACGCGGGAGCATGGGAACGAGGTGAAGGGTAGCCACGGATGTATTCTGGTTCCCACGGTCCCCCGTGGGAATCCATACAGCGGTTTAATCTCAGTGTGCGATCTGAGCTTGCGGTGTCGTTAGAGCGGTCTGCGTTCCCACGCAGGAGCGTGGGAACGAGGTGAAGGGTAACCACGGATGTATTCTGGTTCCCACGGTCCCCCGTGGGAATCCATACATACAGTCGCCCTCAGAGAGGGCTGCTACAGCCGGTTTTGAATTTAGGAAAACAAAGTGCCATTTGAATACGAAATAAATCCTGTTGCGATCGAGCAGGAAAGCTTTCGCCAGATACGTGAGCTGACCGATCTGTCCGGCCTGAGCCGCGAAGAGCAGCAGGTTGTGATGCGTGTTGTGCATAGCATTGGGATGCCTGAGGTTGCCTCACAGGTACGCTTTAGTCAGCACGCGTGCACGCAGGGTTTACGGGCACTGCGTGAGAATAAGCCAATTCTGTGTGATGCCGAGATGGTGAAGCAGGGGATCACCAAACGCATGATCTCCCAGCCACCGCTGTGTTTTCTCAATGATCCTCAGGCGCCCGAACTGGCGAAAGCCCGTGGTGAAACGCGCTCGATGGCTGCGGTTGCGCTGTGGCAAGAGCATCTGGCTGGCGCCGTGGTGGTGATTGGTAATGCGCCGACAGCACTATTTCGCCTGCTGGAGAATATCGAAGATGGTGCGCCAAAACCGGCGCTGATTATCGGTATGCCGGTGGGTTTTGTGGGGGCTGCCGAATCCAAGCAGGTCCTGTGGGATATGCACGAGCAGCTGGGCATTGAGTGCATCACATTGCTGGGACGTCAGGGTGGCAGTGCGGTGTCGTCGGCGACCTGCAACGCCTTGCTACGTTGTAACCGGGGAGAATGGTACTGATGCATCTGCATATTATGGGTCTGGGCGTCAGTGAAGTCGCTCAGTTAGACCCGCTAGCTCAGCGTGCATTGCTGTCTGCCAGTGTCGTGATCGGTTCCGAGCGCCAGTTAAGGGTGGTTGCCGATCTGGTTGGTGAACAGCAGACATTACACCTGCCACCGTTGTTGGAGTTAGAAGCGCAGCTGGAGCAGTGGGCAGCGGAAAGTACTCCTTCGGTTGTCGTATTGGCGTCGGGTGATCCGCTGTATTACGGCATCGGACGCTGGTTTAGTCGCCGCTTCCCCGCAGATCAGCTGAGTTTCTATCCGGCGGTGTCGAGTATTCAGGCGGCGTGTCATCGTTTGGGACTATCGCTGCAGGATGTTGAGGTGTTAAGTCTGCATGGTCGTCCACTGGAGAAAATTCGTACCCAGCTGAAGCGAAATCGTACCTTGGTGATTCTGACCGATAAACACAGCACACCGCAGGTTCTGGCGCAGGAGTGTATTGCGGCTGGGTTTTCCAAATCAGAACTGACCGTATGTGAAGCGCTGGGCTACAGCCACGAAAAAGTCACCGCTTATGTAGCCGATCGATTGGCGGATGCTGATGTGGTGTTTGATCCACTGCATGTCACGGTGATTCAGGTGCAGGGCGAGGGCGGTATTCTGCCCGAATTCCCGGGAATACCTGAGGAGCGTTTTGTGACGGATAAACCTGGTGGCAAAGGGATGCTGACCAAGCGCGAAGTGCGTTTGGCGATCCTATCAATGATGCAGGTTTCTAAGGGTGATCAGGTGTGGGATATCGGTGCCGGTTGTGGTGGCGTGGCGGTTGAACTGAGCTACTGGAACCCGGATAGCCAGATCTATGCCGTTGAACATCATCCGGACCGACTGCACTGCTTACGGCAGAACCGTGATCGTTTTGGTGTGGTGAGTAATTTAAATGTGATTGAAGGGCGTGCCCCTTGTGCTCTTAGTGATCTGCCGAATCCGGATAAGGTGTTTATAGGCGGCAGTGGCGGCGAGTTGGAACGTTTGCTTGATCAGGTTTGGGCACAGTTACCCGACGGTGGTGTTTTGGTAGCGAGTGCCGTGACTGAAACCACCAAACAGTCTTTGCTGGCATTTTATGAAGCCCGGATGCAGTACGGCGATGCGTACTCTCAGACAACACAGATCATGGTGAGCCGGGGTGATCAGTTAGCAGGCCAGCTGCTTTATCGTCCTTCGCTGCCGGTTACGTTATTCCGTTTCCGTAAAACGGCGATCAATGAGGAACGCTGCTATGAGTAGGGGCTGCTTTTACGGCGTGGGTGTAGGGCCGGGTGATCCGGAGCTGATCACGTTGAAAGCGTTACGGCTGATTCAGAATGCGGCGGTGGTCTCCTATCTGGCGAACGACAGCGGGCAGAGTCAGGCGCGGGCTATTGCTTGCGAAGCCTTTGCGAACGTTCCGGCCGAGCAGATCGAGATTGCTATCAATATGCCGATGTCGACCGACCGGCGTCTGGCGAATCAAGCCTATGACGAAGGCGCAGAGCAGATTCGCCAGCAGTTGGATGCAGGCCGTGATGTGGTTTTCCTCTGTGAAGGTGACCCTCTGTTCTTTGGCTCCTTTGCCTACCTGCTTGAACGTTTGCAGTCCGGGTTTGAATGCCAGGTGGTACCGGGTATCTCCTCGGTGCATGCCGCATCCGCCGCGCTTCAAGCACCGTTGACCATGTTGAAAGAGTCTTTTGTGGTGGTGAGTGGTCGTCACAGCGATGAGCAGATCCGTACGGCGCTACAGCAACACGACTCCGTAGTGATTATGAAAGCGGGTCAGGCGCGTCCGCGGATTCTGGCTTTGCTGGAGGAGACGGGTCGTAACAACGATGCCCGTTATCTGGAATATATCGGGCGTGAGAATCAGCGCGTTGAATCGTCGATCTCAGAACTGGCGAATGAAGTCGGTCCGTACTTTTCGTTGTTCGTTATCACCCGTCAGGAGCGCAACAGCCGATGAGCAAGATTATTGCGCTCACCGATGCGGGTCACCGACTCGCGGTGCGATTGAGCACGGAGATCGAGGATAGCGAGGTCTGGTTTAAACCCAAACCGTTTGCTGAATCGGTGCAGCAGGCATTTCGTAAGGGTGAAGCGCTGATCTTTATCTGCGCGACCGGCATCGTGATGCGATCGCTGGCACCGGTGATGCAGGATAAACATCAGGACCCGCCCGTGCTGGTGCTCGATGAGCTGGGGCAATACGTGATCCCGCTGCTATCCGGTCATGAAGGTGGTGCCAACGACTGGGCGGCTCAGGTTGCCGATATGTTGTCGGCACAGGCGGTTATCACCACTGCAAAGCCATACTTGCAGCCTGTATACAGCGTGGGCATGGGGTGTGAGCGCCACTGTCCGGTTGAAGAGTTAGAACGTTTGCTGGAGCAGTGCCTGAGTGATGCAGGTTTAACGCTGGATCATATTCAAAGCCTCAACAGCATCGATATTAAAGCGGATGAAGTGGGGCTGATTGAACTGGCGCGGAAGCTGGGTAAACCCTACCAGACCTGGAATACCCAGCAGCTAAGCACGATGGATGGATTGCTCAGCACCCGCTCAGAATATGTATTTAACACGGTAGGGGTATACGGCGTGGCGGAGTCTGCCGCGCTGTATGCCGCTCAGCAGGCGACAGGCCAGGCACCGGAGCTGGTGCTGAACAAACAGAAAACCCGTAAGGCAACCTGTGCTATCGCGCGCAGTTATCCAGCGTGACCCCAGTGTTTCTGGTTCCCACGGTCCTCCGTGGGAACCCATACGATGGTGTTCGGTTGGCTGAGTAGTAATTGATGAACGCTGTATGCATTCCCACGCGGGAGCGTGGGAACGAGGTGTAAGCCGCCGCTGGCAGTGCAGTGTCTGGTTCCCATGGTCCCCCGTGGGAACCCATACGGAAGTGTCCGGTTAGCAGGGGGTTAAGGTAGAGCGCTGTATGCATTCCCACGCGGGAGCGTGGGAACGAGATGTGTTTGTAGGGCAGGATTTATCCTGCCAACAAGACTTAAAGCAATTCCGAATGAATGAATTATCAGAGAACCCAATGAGTCGATTATTTGTAGTAGGCACCGGCCCCGGTGATATTCATCTGGTGGCACCCAAAGCGCTGGCGGCGATTCAGGCCAGTACGGATCTGGTGGCCTATGGTCTTTACCTGGATCTGCTGGGTGAGGTGTGTGACGGCAAAACCCATCACGATATGCCGTTGGGTGAAGAGATCAATCGTGCCCGTCTGGCACTGGATCTGGCAGCGAGTGGTAAAACCACGGCACTGATCTCCAGCGGTGATATCGGTATCTACGCCATGGCGACATTGGTGTTTGAGCTGCTCGATCAGCAATTGCAGGGGAACGAAGATCACCCTGAATGGCTGGATGTGCAGATCGAAGTGATCCCGGGCATCTCGGCCATGCAGGCAGGTGCCAGCCGGGTTGGCGCACTGCTGGGGCACGACTTTTGTACCATCTCTTTGTCTGATCTGCTGACACCGTGGGAAACCATTGAAAAGCGCATCCACAGCGCCGGTACCGGTGACTTTGTGGTGTCGTTCTACAACCCAGTGTCTAAAAAACGAGATTGGCAGCTTAATCATGCCCGCGACATTCTGCTGCAATACCGCCCGGCCTCGACCCCAGTTTTGTTGGGCCGTCAGCTGACCCGCGAAGATGAGAGCATTCGCATCATTACGCTGGACCAGCTGGATGCCAAAGATGTGGATATGTTCACGCTGGTGAGTGTGGGGAACAGCGAATCCCGTCATATCGTGAACGGCAGTCGGGAGTGGGTCTACACCCCGCGCGGTTACAAGAAAAAGCTCGGTGTTGAGGGCAACCTATGACCGTTTACTTTATTGGTGCCGGTCCCGGTGATCCTGAGCTAATGACCCTGAAAGGTCTGCGCATTCTCAAGCAGTGTCCGGTGGTGCTCTATGCTGGATCACTGATTCCGCGAGAAGTATTGGCGGAAGTGGAAGGCCGTGCCGAGAAGATCATCGATACCGCTTCCATCGATCTGGATGAGATCAGCGCGCATATCACACAGGCCCATGCGGAAGGTAAAGATGTGGCCCGTTTACAGTGCGGTGATCCAGCATTGTATGGCGCGATTGGTGAACAGATCCGCCGTCTTGAACAGATCGGAATAGACTACGAAGTGATTCCGGGTGTGAGTGCGGTGGCCGCATCCGCTGCGTATCTGGGCAAAGAACTGACCCTGTCCGGCGTGTCTCAAACCATCATCATGACCCGCTACGAAGGTAAAACTCCGTTCCCGGAACGTGAGCGTTTGCCTGAACTGGCGCGTAGCGGTGCGACGCTGGCGATTCATCTGGGTATTACCCGCATTCATAAGATCGTCGAAGAGCTGATCCCACATTACGGCGAAGACTGTCCGGTCGCGGTGTGTTACCGCACATCCTGGCCGGATCAGGAAAAAGTGACCGGTACTTTGCGCGATATTGTCGCCAAAGTCCGTGAAAAGGGCTTTACCCGTACGGCCTTGATCTTGGTCGGTCATGTGCTCGACAGCGACGATTTTGCCGATTCCTATCTGTACCAGAAGGATCAGGCCCATATCTATCGGCCACGGGTTAAGCCTGACCAACCCAGAACCGTTAAACGTGATATCACCCCCGATCAGTGATCGATAAAAAGAGATTAAACATGCAGCTGAATAAGATCCCAACCACGGTTGTTACCGGTTTTCTGGGTAGTGGTAAAACCACACTGTTGTCCAACGTGTTGAAGCAGGCGGCCGGTAAGCGTATCGCCGTCATCGTGAACGAATTTGGTGAGCTGGATATTGATGCTGACCTGCTGCGCAGTTGCCCGCTTGATTGTGATGAAGGGCCGGAGCAGGGCGCTGTTGCTAACAACGAAAGTGGCATCTACGAACTGGCCAACGGCTGCATCTGCTGCACCGTTGAGGAAGAGTTCCTCCCAGTGATGCAGCAGCTGGTCGAGCGCCGTGATGACATTGATCATATCTTGATTGAAACCAGCGGTCTGGCACTGCCAAAACCACTGGTACAGGCGTTTAACTGGCCGGGGATCAAAGAGTATTGCACGGTGGATGCGGTGATTACCGTGATCGACGGCCCTGCGGTAGCCGCAGGACGCTTTGCCAACGATGTGGATCAGGTACAAGCACAGCGCCTGGCAGATGAGAGTCTGGACCATGATCCATCCTTGCAGGAACTGCTGGATGATCAGCTCAGCGCAGCCGACCTGGTCGTGGTCAGCAAAAACGATCTGCTGGACAGCGATGAGCGTGAGCTGGTTGAAAGAGCCGTCACCGCCAAAGTCCCGAATGCAGTGAAAACAACCTATATCAGCAACGGTGAAGCGCAGCTGGATATGTTGATGGGGTTGGATGCCGCCGCGGAAGAGCGCATCGATCACGTACACAACCACCATGATCATCACCACGCGCACGGTGAGCATCACGATCACGCCCACGATCACTTTGACTCTTTTGTGATTCCGTTAGGTGAAGTCGACAGCGACAAGTTGCAAGCCGCGCTGAAATCCCTGCTGAGTGATTTCAATATCTACCGCGTTAAAGGCTTCGTTGCACTGCCGGGTAAGCCGATGCGTCAGGTATTGCAGGCTGTGGGTAAACGCCTGGATGTGTACTTTGATCGTCCGTGGACGAAGGATGAAACCCGTGCCACTCAGCTGGTGTTTATCGGCAAAGGCATTGAAGAGGGGGTGATTAAAGCGGCCCTGGAAACAGCTTTGGTAGACGCGCCTTAATATGCACTTGCTCGCAGCTCAGCCCGGCGGGTTCGTTGATGATGAAGGTATCATCGATCTGGACCAGACTCCGGCAGAGATCATTATATTGTCCGCTGCGGATAGCGCGCTTGCCGCGTTGTCGGCAGGCGTGTGCCTGTATCAGAGTCAGGAACAGGGCAGCAGTGTGGAGATCCGGTTAGCGAACTGGATGCAGCTGCTCAAACCCGCAGCCTATGATCTGTACGAGCATAAAGTGCTGGAGCATGCCCGTGTAGTGGTGTTGTCCCTGCTGGGTGGGCAGAACTACTGGCCGTACGGTTTCGAGCGTTTACAGGCATGGGCTAAGGGTGCGACTGATGGTATGTCGCGTCAGCTGATTATCGTACCGGGTGATGATGCCCTTGATCCCGAGCTGTTCGACGCGTCGACGGTATCTTTAGAAGACTGCCACCGTGTCTGGCGATATCTGCGTGAAGGCGGCGTAGATAATAGTCAGCAGTTGGTGAGCTTTCTGGCGGCCCAATATCTGGATGCTGATCTGCGCTGGGATGAACCGCGCAGTCTGCCGCGTTGTATGTTGTATATGCCTGCGGAGGCGCGCGATGAAACCCAACCAACCCGATTTAACGGCGGTCAGGCGAGTTTCCCTGAGTGGCAGCAACGTTGGCAGTGTCATGGTCATCCCGATCAGCCTGTCGCCGTGTTGTTGTTTTATCGCAGTCATCTGCAGTCGGCGAACACCGCTATGTTTGATGGTCTGATCACGGCACTTGAGCAGCAGAATCTGAATCCACTGCCGGTGGCGATCGCCTCGTTGAAAGATGCCGAGTCGATCACTCTGGTGAATGCACTGGTGGAACAGAGCAATGCATCATTGATTATCAATACCACCGGTTTTGCCAGCAATACCGTGGCCAGCCCTGATCTCTCGTCTCAGCCCACCGATTTTACCTCGCCGTTTGCGCGTGAGTTGCCCGTTTTGCAGTTGGTGTTGTCCAGCAGTACCGAAGAGGACTGGCAGCAATACAGTCAGGGTTTACGCAGCCGGGATATCGCCATGCAGGTGGTGTTACCGGAGATGGATGGTCGAATCGTCACCCGTGCGGTGAGCTTTAAAGCCGAAAGTCACTTTGATGAGCGGTGCGAAGTCTCTGTGGTTCGGTATGAATTACATGTCGAACGTGCAGCGTTTGTCGCCGAACTGGCCGCCCGACACTGCTCACTGGCGCGAAAAGTAAATCAGGATAAACGGATCGCGCTGATACTGGCGAACTATCCCACCAAAGATGGCCGTATCGGTAATGGAGTGGGACTGGATACCCCGGCATCGACGGTCAATATCTTGCGGGCGCTGGCAGAGGCGGGTTATCCGCTGGGTGATCCCAACGATCTGCCCGAAACCGGCACGGCGCTGATCGAGTCACTGTTGGAAGCGGTCACCAACAATCCTAATACTTTGCACCAGTTACCCTGCTGGCAGAGTATGGCGTTGGATGAATATCTGCACTATTTCCGCCAGCTACCAGAGGCGTGTCAGCTGGCAGTGTATGAACAGTGGGGTGGGCCGGAAGACGATATCAAATGCCGTCAGGGGCGGTTGATGTTATCGGGTATTCGTATCGGTGAAACCTTCGTTGGTATTCAGCCCGCGCGCGGATTTAACATCGATCTGGTCGCGAACTACCACGATCCTGATCTGATCCCGCCACATAATTATCTGGCGTTCTATTTCTGGCTGCGCCACTGCTATCAGGTGGATGCGGTGATCCATGTGGGTAAACACGGCAATCTGGAGTGGTTGCCGGGCAAAGGTACAGCGCTGTCAGACAGCTGTTGGCCTGATATAGCGCTAGGTCCGATGCCGCACTTCTATCCGTTTATCGTTAATGATCCGGGTGAAGGTGCGCAGGCAAAACGCCGCACGCAGGCGGTGATTATCGACCACCTGATGCCCCCGATGACCCGCGCGGAGAGCTACGGCGAACTGGCCGAACTGGAAGGGCTGGTGGATGAGTATTATCAGGCGCTGGGAATGGACACTCGGCGTGAGCAGTGGTTGCGGGATGAAATATTAAAGCAGGTGCGCAAGACCCATCTGCTGGATGAACTGGCGGCTGAAACCGAAGACGATGATGGGGTGCTCGCCGAACTGGATGCGTATCTGTGTGATATCAAAGAAGCTCAGATCCGTCATGGTCTGCATATTCTGGGCGAGCTGCCGGAAAACGGAAAGCTGGCCGATACGTTAGTGGCGTTGCTGCGCTTGCCGCGCGGGGACGATGCGCAGAGCCAGGGCATTTTGCACAATCTGGTCGCTGATTTCGATCTGCGTATCAAAGACGGTGAGTTATTTGATCCGCTCGCGGCCAGCCATGAGGATTGGTTGGGTAAGAAACCTGATCAGCTAACAACGCTGTCTGATGATCTGTGGCGTAGCGAAGCGGATACCCGTGAGCGACTGGAGTTGCTGGCGCTGGCTTGGGTAGAGCGTTATGTGCTCAATGACACTGATCTGTCGGAACTCAGTGCATATCCGCAGACCTCAGAACAGCTGATCTATGCGCGCCACCGGATTCATAAGGCACTGGAGCAAAGTGTCGAGCTGGAGATCCAATCGCTGATCAGTGGCCTGAACGGTGTCTTTGTCCCTCCTGGCCCTAGTGGCGCGCCAACGCGTGGTCGTCTGGATACCTTACCGACAGGACGAAACTTCTTCTCGGTGGATAACCGTTCTATTCCCAGCCCTGCGGCCTGGGCGATAGGTGAGCGGTCGGCGCAGGCACTGATCGAACGCCATCTGCAAGCGCATGGCGACTATCCACGTCAGTTGGGTTTGTCTGTCTGGGGGACCGCCACCATGCGTACCGGCGGTGATGATATTGCACAGGCGTTTGCGTTGATGGGTGTTCGTCCGTTGTGGGCACCCGGTTCCAATCGGGTTGTTGATTTTGAAGTGATCAGCGCGATGCAGTTAGGTCGCCCGCGGGTGGATGTGACGCTGCGTGTTTCCGGTTTTTTCCGCGATGCCTTCCCCAATGTGATGAAGCTTTACGACGCTGCTGTTCAAGCGATTGCGACGATGGATGATCCGGGTAGCGCTAATACGATCCGTGAAAATATCGAGCAGCGTCAGCAGGAACTGGTCTCTTCAGGTATGCCTGTCGAAGAAGCACAACGGGAAGCCAGTTACCGCGTATTTGGTAGCAAACCAGGTGCTTATGGCGCGGGACTTCAGGGTTTGATCGATGAGCGTTGCTGGGAGCAGCGCAGTGATCTGGCCGAAGCTTATCTCAACTGGGGTGGTTACGCTTACGGCAAGGGTGATGGGGTGGAGGCGAAACAGGCGTTCCAACATCAGCTCTCTCAGCTGGATGCGGTGGTGCAGAATCAGGATAACCGAGAGCACGATATTCTGGATTCCGATGACTATTACCAGTTTCAGGGTGGCATGACCAACGCCGTCACTGTGTACAAAGGTGAGGCCCCCGAGGTTTATCACAACGATCACTCCAACCCTCAGGTACCTAAAGTACGAACCTTGAAAGAGGAGCTGAATCGGGTGATCCGCTCACGGGTGCTGAATCCCAAGTGGATCAATGCGATGCGTGAACACGGTTATAAAGGGGCATTCGAGATGACTGCCAGCGTGGACTACATGTTTGCCTACGATGCCACCACCAACCTGATCGCCGACTACCAATACGAAAAAGTGACCGATGCGTTGCTGTTTGATCCGCAGAACCGGGCGTTTCTGGAACAGCATAACCCTCATGCATTGGAAGAGATGGCAGAACGTTTGCTGGAAGCGACCCAACGTGGACTGGGGCAGGAGCCGGGTGATTACGCCGGTGCATTACAGGATTTGCTGCTGGAGATCGATCAGCAGCAGGAAGGAATGAAATGAGCGAGTTTACACATCCCCATACGTTGATGGTGCAGGGCACCACATCTGATGCGGGTAAAAGCATCATGGTTACCGCACTGGGGCGGATTCTGGCGCGTAAGCAGATCTCGGTAGCGCCGTTCAAACCGCAGAACATGGCGCTCAATAGCGCGGTAACGGCAGAGGGCGGAGAGATTGGTCGTGCACAGGCGGTACAAGCGGAAGCCTGTTTTCTGAAACCCACGGTGGATATGAATCCGGTGCTGCTCAAACCCAACAGCGATATTGGCGCACAGGTGATTGTGCACGGTAAAGCGATTGGCAATATGAAAGCCACCGAGTATCACCACTACAAGCCCGAGCTGCTAAAAGAGGTGGTGTACAGTCATCAGCGGCTGAGCGAGCAGTATCAGGCGGTGATTGTGGAAGGGGCGGGCAGTCCAGCGGAGATCAATCTGCGCGAGCATGACATTGCCAACATGGGTTTTGCCGAAGCGGTGGATTGTCCGGTGGTGATCGTCGCGGATATTGACCGGGGTGGCGTGTTTGCCCATCTGTACGGGACTTATGAACTGCTGAGTGACTCTGAAAAAAACCGGGTGAAGGGGTTTATCATCAACCGTTTTCGCGGTGATGTCTCTTTGTTGGAACCGGGGCTGGAGTGGCTGGAAGCGCGTACAGGTGTGCCGACATTAGCGGTGGTGCCGTATGTGATGAACCTGCATATCGAAGCGGAAGATGCGATCAATCAGCAGCAAAAGCATGATGGCAACTACCAGCAACTGAAAGTGGTCGTGCCGGTCTATCCGCGTGCCAGCAACCATACCGACTTTGACGTGTTGCGTATGCATCCGCAGGTGGACTGCGAATTTATGCGTGACCTGAAGGACTTTAACGGTGCGGATCTGATTATTCTGCCGGGCAGTAAAAACGTACGCGGTGATCTGGAGTGGCTGAAATCGAGCGGCTGGGCAGATGCGATCCAACGCCATCTGCGGTTGGGAGGCAAGATGATTGGCGTGTGTGGTGGTTATCAGATGCTGGGGCAGTGGATTCATGATCCGGATGCCATTGAATCCGCTGCCGGGTCCACCGCAGGACTGGGCTTGCTGGAGATGGAAACCACGCTGACCGGCGATAAGATGCTGCGCAATATCTGTGGTGAAGCTTTAGAAACCGGGTTTTCCGTAAAAGGCTATGAGATCCATGCCGGAGTCAGTTGTGGCAACGCGCTGGAGCGGCCGTTGTTTCAGATCCGCCCGGTAGACGGTGATTCAGAATTGCTCCCGGAAGGCTCAAAGAATGCAGACGATACGGTGATGGGCAGCTATATCCACGGTTTGTTTGATGAGTCTGAGTTGCTGGATCATCTGCTGAAATGGGCGGGATTGGGGCAGGTTGAAGCATTTGATTATGCCGCTTTTCGGGAGCAGCAGATCGAGCGGTTGGCTGATGAGGTTGAGGCGGTGTTGCCGTTTGAGCGGATCTGCGAACTGCTGTCGCTAGAACTACTTCCGCTGGGTGCTGAGCAGTGAGTCTAATCGCATCAATACTGCTGGCCTTGTTGCTGGATCGTCTGCTGGGTGAACCCAAGCAGTTTCATCCGCTGGTGGGGTTTGGTCGTCTGGCTTCAGCTATTGAGCGTACATGGAACACCACGAATGGTGACCGATCCGTAGGGCGGGGCACCGGTGTGTTGGCGTGGTGTTTAGCGGTGGTTCCGTTGGTTCTATTCGCGTATTGCGCGGATCTATGGGTGTCACAGAGCACAGTGATTGCCGCAATTCTGGGCGGGGTCGTGCTGTATCTGGCGATCGGCTGGCAGAGCCTGATTGAACATGGCAAAGCGGTATCTGATCCCTTGCGATCGGATGATCTGGATTCAGCCCGTCATGCGGTGGGTATGATCGTCAGTCGTGATACCTCGCAGTTAGATGAAACGGCCATCGCCAGCGCCGCGACTGAATCGGTGCTTGAGAATGGCGCGGATGCGATCTTCTCCGCGATCTTCTGGTTTTGCCTGTTGGGCATTCCCGGTGTGGTGCTCTATCGCCTGAGCAATACGTTGGATGCCATGTGGGGCTATAAAAATTCCCGTTTTCTGAGCTTTGGCTGGGCGGCGGCACGTATCGATGATGTGCTGAATTACCTGCCTGCGCGCCTGACGGCACTGAGTTACGCGCTCGCAGGAAAAACACGCATCGCACTGTCGTGTTGGCAAGCACAGGCGGTGACCTGGAAAAGCCCCAACGCGGGGCCTGTGATGGCGGCAGGTGCGGGAGCGATTAATGTATCGCTCGGCGGAGCGGCGATCTACCACGGTGAGTTACAGCAACGACCTCCTCTGGGCCCCAACCGAGACAGTGGCGAAACGCCTTCAGCACAAGGTATTGAACGTGCCTGTATGTTGGTGAATCGGGCGTTGGGTCTCTGGGTGCTGGTCATCGTGATATTGGCGGGAGTGTTGGCGTGGCTCTAAGTGAAAATCTGTTGCACGGCGGTGATCTGATCAGTGCCAGCGCGCGCTATAACATCCCGGTGGAAAGCTGGCTGGATCTGTCGACAGGATTAAATCCCGTATCTTATCCGGTTGAGGGTGTTGATCCGTTGGCGTTTCAGCGGCTGCCCTATATTCAACCGGAGTTTTTAGCTGCCGCTGCGCAGTATTACGGCAGCGATCAGCTACTACCCGTGAACGGTTCTCAGCCGGTGATTCAGGCGCTACCAAAATGCGTTGAAAAACTACCGGTGTTACTGCCGGCGGTGGGCTACGACGAACATCGACATAGTTGGCAGAAGAACGGCAATCCGTTGGTGTTCTATCCGGCGTTTGATGCCGAAGCCGCTCGCGTGATGATTGAAAAGGCGCTGCTGGAAGGTGAAGCCTTTCACTTGGTAGTGATCAACCCCAACAACCCCTCGGGCTTGTGTTTCACACCTCAACTATTGGCTGAATGGTCCCGCCAGATGGTTCCCGGCAGCTACCTGATTGTAGATGAAGCCTTCATTGATACGGAACCCGGATCGAGTGTCTTGGCGGGATATCATGACGCCAACATGGTGGTGTTGCGCTCTTTTGGTAAGTTTTTTGGGTTGGCTGGTTTGCGATTGGGTTTCGTCTTTGCGGAGGCCACATTGCGCGAAGCGCTGCAACAGCGACTGGGTTTATGGCAGGTGAATGGCGTAGCGCAGTCGCTGGCGACAAAGGCGTTATCCGACGATGGCTGGCAAATGCGTGCACGTCAGGATATAGGTCTGAATGCGGAGGCGACTCGGCAGGCGTTGGCACCGCTGATAGAGGTGCTTAACCCACTGGGAGAGATCCGGTCAGCACTATTTTCAAGCTGGTTGATGGGTCGATCTGAAGCGACCGGATTACAACACTACTTTGCGGCACGGGGCATTCTGGTGCGGGTCATTATGGTGAATAAACACCGCAGTCTGTTACGGATTGGGATTGTGAATCGCAATGATATAAATGCTATGGAGCGGCTTGAACAGATCGTCCTTAACTACGCGCAACATTTAACAGTGCAGTGGGAAGATTCAACAGAGCGGGAAGTAGTAGATGTCTGTGAATAACAAGGTAAATACGGGTATCAGTAATAAAGCGTACAGCGAAGCAGATCGGGACGCGGTTTATCGGGTGATCGCACAGCGGCGGGATATGCGTCATTTCTCGCAGGAACCGCTGGATCCGGAGATATTACAGCGATTGTTTAAGGTCGCCCATCAAGCGCCCAGTGTGGGGTTGATGCAGCCCTGGCGTTTTCTGCGAATTACCGACCGTACACTGCGCGAAGATATCTGCGAGTTAGTAGAGGCTGAGCGGCAGGAGACTGCTGATGCTTTGGGGCAGCGGCGTGACGAGTTTCTGAAGCTGAAAGTGGAAGGTATCCGAGACTGCGCTGAAGTGGTGGTCGCCGCATTACCGGATGGTCGTGAAAAGCATGTTTTTGGCCGTCGTACGTTGCCAGAGATGGATCTGGCATCGTTGGCTTGCGCCATACAAAACATGTGGCTGGCCGCACGTGCAGAAGGCATTGGACTTGGCTGGGTATCGTTATTTGATCCCGATAGGTTAGCTGAATTGTTAAAAATGCCGGTGGACAGTAAACCGGTGGCCATTCTCTGTATTGGCCACGTCGACAAGTTTTATGACCAGCCCATGCTGGTGGAAGAACGTTGGACGGAAGCGGCACCCGTGGATGAGTTTATATTTGAGAATTATTGGCCTGAAGAGTAGCTCGAAAGGGGTGAGGTTACTTCCGGGTTTGTATGGTCATCCGCAGAAACATAGGCGGAGCACTGTAGGGCAGCTTTCAAGCTGCCGGTAGCCTGATCACCTTCGATGACGACGAAGGCTACCCTACAAAAACCACGCACGAGTTCAGGCTTTCTGGTTCCCTCGGTCCTCCGTGGTAACCCATATAGCGGGTTCAGAATAGCGATAAGTTAAAAGGTTCAGTGATGTATAGCAATGTCTGCATTCCCACGCGGGAGCATGGGAACGAGATAAAGCCGATTTACCCTCGACATTGTAGGGCAGCTTTTAAGCTACCAGTAGTCTGATCACCTTCGATGACGACGAAGACTACCCAACAATGTACAGGGTGGATGAGACATGATTTTTTTCTGGTTCCCACGGTCCTCCGTGGTAACCCATATAGCGAGTTCAGAATAGCGATAAGTTAGATTTTCAGTGATGTATAGCGATGTCTGCATTCCCACGCGGGAGCGTGGGAACGAGATAAAGCTGATTGAACCTCGGCATTGTAGGGCAGCTTTTAAGCTGCCAGTAGTCTGATCACCTTCGATGACGAAGACTACCCAACGATGTACAGGCTTTCTGGTTCCCACGGTCCTCCGTGGTAACCCATACA
>NZ_JBFGYC010000032.1:0-15349 GCF_041587635.1 Pontibacterium sp.
ATATATTGTGAGCATTGTATCTGATCTACGTGTTTCAGGATACGATTTTTAGACGGTATGTAGTGGCCAGTGATAGGTGCTGGATAGATCATTACTGCGATTGCAGTCGATTCTCGGTTACGCACATCAGTACATAAGCGTAGACGTGGGAGGTCTGAGTTAAAGAGGGATTGGGCGGTAGTGAGGGAACGGGTTTGTATTGTCAGGCGACAAAAACAAAAAAGCCCCGCTTTCTATAGAAGAAGTTGCGAGGCTTTAAAGTGGTGCCCAGACGCGGAATCGAACCACGGACACGGGGATTTTCAATCCCCTGCTCTACCGACTGAGCTATCTGGGCAACGTCGTAACGTGGGTGCGTATTAAAAAGGTTTGGTCGAATTCTGTCAATGGAAAAGATAAATTTTTTAGGTTTTTTTGCAGGCGTAGATGGGAGTGAATTTCAACCAGGGTTACAAAGGGGATTCTGCGTTTGAGTTGATTCTCTAATCAGTCGGTATCTTGCGTGTAATTCGATGCCATTCGCGCTGATAACCTCCTAAATCATCAAACTTTTCCGGGCATGGCCGATAAGAATCAAAACACTTGTTTGTTGTACTTGCTGAACGGGTGTAAAGATCGGTAGATTAGGGTGCATACAAGAATTCTTCAGGCGGTCGCTAGATGGATGTAAAGCAGATTGCAGCTAACTTTCCTTTCCTGAAAAAAAAGGGAAGGGTAAAAGGGTTAACGGCTTTGGCGCTGGTTGATGGCGGTGTCGCGTTGGCGCATGTCAGCAGTGGTAAAACCCCTGTGCTGACCGTGTGTGAATTCATCGAAACGCCCTCGCCGTTTACCGATATTAAGTTATTACGTGATCGTATTGATGCGTTAGGGCTGACGGGTTCCCAAACCGTGGGGTTGCTGGATCAGGGCGCGTACCAATTGTTATTGGTGGATGCGCCGGATGTGCCTGACGAGGAGATGGCGGATGCTTTGCGCTGGCGCGTGAAGGATCTGGTTGGCTTTGATATTGAAAACTCGACGATTGATTACATTGAGTTACCGGAAGATGCCTACCGGGGCCGTTCCCGGATGGTGTACGCGGTGGTGGCTGAAAAGTCGCAGACGGAGCGGTTGGCATCCTGGATTGAAGAGCTGGGGTTAGCCCCTGCGGTTGTTGATATACCGGAACTGGCGATGCTTAATATCGCGAAGAAGCTGGCCGATGAAGAAGCCGGTTTGGTGTTATTTCATCTGGGATCGCCATCTAGCAGCGTGAGCCTGCTCTCACAAGAAGCGATTTATTTTACGCGTACGTTATCTTATGACGTGCAACACGCCGATTTGAATCCACATCAGTCTGCGAGCTCTGCTGTATTGGAGCTGCAACGGTCACTGGATTATTACGAAAGCCAGGTCGGTAAGTCACCCTGTGTAAAATTACTTGTCCTGCCGATTCAGGTCGGTGAAACCGCTTTGATGACCGAGCTGCGCAGCAATTTACCACTGGAGGTTCAGTCGTTGGATCTGGTGGATGTCGTCAATGCGGAGAAAACACTGGATGTTGCAACACAGCAGCGCTGCCTGCTAGCAGTAGCAGCCGCGTGTCGTGGCCCCCTTACTAGTCAGGGAAGCGCCGCAAAATGAAACAACAGATCAACCTCTATACCCCCAAAGTCGCTGCGGCACGAAGCATCTGGTCTCTACCATCGGTCATCATGATGGTTGTGTTGGTCACGTTGATTGCGGCCTTCGGTTCTTGGGGGGCGACTCAATATGCTGATGCTCAGGTGGCAAAACTAAATGCGCTGCAGGCAAAAAATGATGGTTTGCCTGATCAGATTAAGATGCTGGAGAAGCAGCGTAAAGATCTTAGACCTGATCCGGCCCTGATTCAGGAACAGAAGCGAATCCGTGAGCGCATTGCTGAGAAACAAGAGTTGTCGGAAATGCTGAATCAAATGCAGCCGGGTGTATCCAATCAGGGTTTTTCTCCTTATCTGTACGGGTTGGCGGCAGCGAATCGCAGTGGTGTTTGGATTACACAGTTTGATCTGAATCTGGCGCAGAGTCAGGTGCAGTTAAATGGCCTTTCCCGAGAGGCCAATGATGTTCCTTTATTACTGCGTGACCTGGGTGAAACGACCGCGTTTCGCTCGATCCGTATTGCTGATTTTTCTGTTGCAAAAGAGGTCAAAGATCACCGGTTTAAAGTACTGGCTTATGTGACAGGCGGAGGCGATGGTGAGTAATAAGGCGTGGAGTACAGTCGACGATGCCTGGGAAAAGCTGACTAAGCGTGAGCGTTTACTGCTCTTTTTTACCGCCAGTGTTTTGCCGTTGATGTTGTTATTTGTAATGGTACTGGAACCGGCGTTGGACCGTATGCAAGGCGTTGACGGCCAGATTGCGTCACTGGAACATTCAGTGCGGGCGCAAGAGAAAATGCTGAGAATGTTGCAGGATGCTGACTTGCCTGATCCTAATGCCAAGGCGCATCGGGACCTTAAAGCGTTGGTGAAGCGGCTGGATGTCATTAATTCTGATGTAGATCGTTTTGCCCGTAACCTGGTCGGTCCGGAGCAGATGCTGGGGTTATTGCATTCTGTGCTAGGGCCTGAAAATGATCTTAAGCTGATAGAGGCATTTAGTCTCCCGGTGGAACCGTTGGTGCTCAATAAGGAGGCTGAGGATACTAAAACGCAGGTTGCTCCTCGGCGCTTAACCGCTGATGCGGAGGTTAGAGCTCGGGAAAAAGCGATGCAGGATGCGGTTATCTATATCCATCCGTTTGAAATGCAGTTACAGGGCAGTTACGAAGCCCTGTATCGTTATTTGCAAGGTATTGAAGCACTACATCAGGGATTCTTCTGGGATCGTCTGGAGTACACCGCGGATAAATATCCGAATGCAACCATCCGCTTGCGTGTTCATACACTCAGCACAGAGGAGAGTTGGCTTGGTGCGTAATTTGATTCTAGCTGGGGCGGTTGTACTGAGTATGCAGGTCTCCGCCAATGAACTCCCGGGTGACCCTACTCGCCCAACAGCATATAAAGCTGTGGTAAAAACGACCCAAGTGGCAAAGCGGCACTTTACCCTCAGTTACCTGATGGTGGGTGAAAAGCGGCGGGTTGCTGTTGTTAACGGTCAGCAGGTTGTTCCGGGAAGCCGGGTGGACGGTGCTCGTGTACTGACGATTACGCCAGACGGGGTGCGTTTGCAGGTGGGCAATCAACGCCGGACATTGCTGATCAATAAGCAGACGGGATTTAAGAAAGAACTAAGTGACAGGACACGGAACTGACCATGAAGCGATTATTGAGTGTGTTGGCGCTGAGCGCCGGAGTCACCTTATCGGGTTGTTCCTCACTTGATTCGATGAACGATACTGCTGTAACCGATGAGAGCATCGCGGTATTGGAGCAGGCGATCAACGAACAAACAAAGGACGCTGAAGTTGCGGGGGATACCGCACCTCAACTGCTGCCCCCTCCGATTGTGCCTCCGCTGGATATACAGACATTGGGTCAAGCCAGTGAAGAGCGCTTTGACGTGATTGCCGATGGTCTTAGTGCGCACGACTTTTTTATGGGGTTGGTACAAGGTACTGACTACAACATGATTGTGCATAGAGATATCGAAGGGGCGGTTAACCTGAAGTTGAAGAACGTCACCGTAGAAGAGGTGATGCAAGCGATGCGCAAGGTATACGGTTACGAGTATCGTCGTGAAGGTAAGCTCTATCAGGTGGTTCCCGCCAAGCTACAGACAGAAATGTTTCAGCTGAATTATCTGGATATCCAACGTGAAGGTGTCTCTGATACCCAGGTTAGTGCGGGTTCTGTAAGAGATTCCGTATCTGACTCCGGTTCATCAAGCAGTGATAGTTCATCCGACAGCAGCAGCTCCGGTTCATCCTCTACGCTTGTGGGTACGCGGATCAGTACCAAAACGTCGGCTAATTTCTGGGTGAACCTGAAGCAAACGCTGGATGCGCTTATTTCAGGTGATGGGCGTCGTGTTGTAGTAACGCCTCAGACCGGCATGATTATCGTGCGGGCATTACCGAGTGAGTTGGCGACAGTGCGTGAATATCTGGAACGGGCTGAGCTGACACTTCACCGTCAGGTTGTCATCGAAGCCAAGATTCTGGAAATCACACTCAGTGATAAGTTCCAGGCAGGCGTAAACTGGGCAACACTGGGTGAGCCGAGTGCAGGAAAAACAATCACGCTGAATCAGGTCGCATCGTCAATTAGTGCAGATGGTTTGGGCGGTATATTCCGTTCAGCCTTTTCCTTAAATGACTTTACTGCAGTGATCGAGTTACTGGGGCAACAGGGCGATGTTCAGGTATTGTCTAGCCCGCGTGTATCAACCGTGAATAACCAGAAAGCCGTGATCAAAGTTGGTACGGATGAATTTTTTGTCACGGCTGTTGAAACGACCACCACCACCGGTACCTCAACGACCACCACACCAAGTGTTGAGCTGACCCCTTTCTTCTCGGGGATTGCGCTTGATGTAACGCCACAGATTAGCGGAAAGGGTGAAATTGTCCTGCATATTCATCCAACCGTGTCTGAGGTTGAAGATCAGCAGAAGCAAATTAATGTCGGTAGCGACGACTTCTCGATCCCTCTTGCGTTTAGCTCCATTCGTGAATCCGACAGCATTGTGCGTGCTGATAGCGGACAGGTGATTGTCATTGGCGGTTTGATGAAATCTGAGAACTCTGATCAGAATGAGAGCACGCCTTTATTGGGTGATATTCCCGGTGTGGGTAATCTGTTCAAGCAGCGTCGCTCGGTGGGTTCCAAAACCGAGCTGGTGATTCTTCTGCGTCCGGTGTTGGCAAACAACGACAGCTGGCAGAAAGAGCTGGAGCGTAGCTTGCAATCGTTTGAGCGTCTTCGCGCTGATAGCGTGAAGTGAATTGAGAGACAGTGAATGTATGCTGAGCACTTTGGCTTGCGCGAGCTGCCGTTCACATTAACACCCAATACCCGCTTTTTTCTGAATTTGGCCAGCCATCAGGAGGCACTAAATCTGATGCTGCTCGCGCTTCACAGTGGCGATGGGTTTATCAAAGTCGTGGGTGAGGTTGGCACCGGTAAGACGTTGTTGTGCCGTAAGCTGCTCAACACGCTGGATGATAACCACTACGTTACCGTTTTTATCCCCAACTCTTACTTAAGCCCGGATGAGTTTCGTTGTGCCGTTGCATCTGAATTAGGTATCTATGCGCAGGAGAAGTCGAATCATGACCTGTTACAGTCGTTAACCGAGCGACTGATCGAGTACGCCCACCGGGGCCAGCGTGTGGTTTTACTGGTGGATGAAGTACAAGCTATGCCCGATGAAACAATCGAAGCGCTACGCCTGCTCACCAACCTTGAAACCGAGTCTGAAAAACTGTTTCAGGTGGTGCTGTTTGGCCAGCCTGAGCTGGACAAAAAACTGGACCAGTACAGCCTGCGCCAGCTCAAACAGCGGATCACCTATAGCCATTGCCTGAAGAAGTTGGATGAGGATGAGGTCCGTGGATATATTAACTGGCGGATGGAAACCGCGGGTTATAGCGGAATGCCGCCTTTTGACCACGAGACCTGTGCCGCGATTGCGAAAGCGTCGGGTGGTGTACCAAGGTTGGTGAATATTCTGGCCCATAAAGCACTGTTGGCTGCGTTCGGTAAAGGTGACGACCGGGTATCTGCCACGTATGCCTATAGGGCTATTGCAGACACAGAAGGTGCCGATTTACCGGCGTCTTCCCAGATTAAGCAGTGGTTGCCAGCCGTTGCTGCAGTGATTACTGTCGCAGCAATCACCTGGACGGTGACGGTGCTGGGGTTACTGCCATGAGCCTGGTAAATGACATGCTGCGAGACTTAGAAAAACGGGGACAAGGCGGGCAATCGCCTTTGTCCGACGATTCTGTTCGTAGTGTGAGTCATTCCGGTTCTGCCAATCGACAGCAAAAGCGCTCCTGGCCTTTGGTGATTGTACTGGTGGCTTTGATTCTGGGATTTGTTCTACTCGCGTGGCAGCTATGGCAGCAGCGCTCACAGGACAGCGTGCCCGCGCAGAGGCAAGTGGCCTCTACAGCATTGTCTGTCCAGCCGACAGTGGTTGAGGTTGTTGATACTCAGCCTGAGCCTGCCCGTGTGGCTGAGAGGGTGGTGATTAGTCAGGTGCATTGGTTACCAACATCTACAGGCGGCGATCTGGTGATGCAGTTTAATGCGCGGCCGGATATTCAGCTATTGAATCAAACCCGCCAGTCGGTGGTGATTGCGTTACCGAAAGCACGGTTAGACAACACTCTGCCGTTACCCTCATCTGAGGTTATCAGCGAGTTCAATCTGATGTCGGCGAAAGATCAGCTGTTGCTGGATCTAAAAGCCAGCCGTGACGCGCGCTTTTCCCTGATACGAGACTCAGAGCATCAAATCCGCGTGCAAGTGCTGTTGGCGAAGCCGCAATTGCCATCGTCGACGTCCGTCGCTAAGTCCATTCGACAGAACCGCAGCGAAGTCGTGTCGGAGCCCGTTGCCAATACTGCGATGCCTATCGTTGAAACGAAGAGCGTGAAAGCGGTGCAAACCTCCTCGTCTGTATCCAGCACGACCGGTCGTTCTGTAAATACTGCCGTCGCAGACAATAAAACGAAAAAGCCGCAGACCTCGCAAAAACCTACACCTGCTAAATCGAAAGCGACAAAGCCGCAGTCCAATGCGAAGGTGGTTGCGCAGAGCAAGCCTGCACCGAAGCCGGTATTTCAGAAAACAGCTCAAGTTTTGACAGACGATCAGGCGGTTGCGAAAGCGCGTAAGCTGTTGCAGAAAAACAAAGTTTCAACTGCACAAGCGCTGTTACAGAAACAGCTAGAGCAGGCCCCGGCGTCCGTTGAAAGTCGTGCACTGCTGGCGGGAATCTATCTGGCGGCAGGTGATTATGGTCAGTCAGAGCGGTTGGTGGATGAAGGGCTGGTGGTGCTGCCGCTGGATTCGGGGCTGAAGAAAGTGAAAGCGCGTGTATTGCTGGCAAAAGGTGATAGCGCAGCGGCCGTTAACCTGATGGAACGTGCCCCGCCTGCAATTAAGTTGGATGGGGAGTATCATGAGATTCGGGCTGCAGCATTGCAGCAGCAAGGACGGGCAGAGGATGCCGTTAACGTATATTATCAACTGCTGAAGTACGATAGCAGACAGGCACGTCTCTGGGTGGGGTTAGGTTACTCATTGGAGCTAGCGACCCGCGTGGATGAATCTCGCAAGGCGTATGAAAGCAGCCTGCAGGTGCCAAATCTGGATGACAATCTTAAGCGTTTTGTAACTCAGCGGCTTAAACAGCTGGCTGAGCGGTAGGAGGTACGGCACAACATGGCTGCACCCAAATTACGTATCGGCGATATGCTGGTTCAAGAAGGCGTGCTGACAGAGCCTCAGCTCATGGAAGCGCTCGCTCAGCAGAAAAAGACACGTCAGAAATTGGGTAAAACGCTGGTCACAATGGGACTGGTGGAAGAGAAGAATTTTCTGGAGTTTCTGTCTAAGCAGCTGAAGATCCCGATGGTGGATCTGGCCCACTACTCATTTAATCAGCAGGACGTATTGCGTCTGTCTGAAACCCATGCCCGTCGTTTTCGCTCGATTGTACTGAAGGAAGACAGTGATTCCTTTGTCGTGGGCATGAGCGATCCGATGGATATCTTCGCCTTCGACGAGTTGCAGCGCTTGCTGCCAAAACCGGTTGATGTTGCTGTGGTGTCGGAATCCCAGCTGCTGCAGTCGCTGGATCTGGTGTACCGCCGTACCAGCGATATTGAGGTATTGGCCGATCAGCTGAGTGACGAGATCGCCGAAGACGCGTTCGATCTGGCCCAGATGACCGCGAACGATGAGAAAGACGTACCGGTTGTTAAACTGCTCAAAAGTCTGTTTGAAGATGCGGTGCAGATTGGTGCATCGGATATTCATATCGAACCGGATGAAACCGTACTTCGCGTCCGGCAGCGTGTAGACGGTATGCTGCACGAACATGTGATGAAAGAGCATCGCATCGCCTCGGCACTGGTGCTGCGTCTGAAGCTGATGGCGCATCTGAATATCTCCGAAAAACGCCTGCCACAAGACGGCCGCTTCAATATGAATGTGAAGGGGCGCAGTATCGATGTGCGTATTTCAACGTTGCCGATCCAGCACGGTGAATCGGTTGTTATGCGTTTGCTGGATCAGTCCGGGGGGATTGTCGGGTTGGATAAAGCGGGGATGCCCGATGAAATGCTGGCGCGTCTGCGCCGCTTGATTCGAGAGCCTCACGGCATTGTCCTGGTGACCGGACCCACCGGCAGTGGTAAAACCACCACCCTCTATGGCGCGTTGAATGAACTGAACAGTTTCGATAAAAAAATCATCACGGTGGAAGATCCGGTGGAATACCGCCTGCCACGTGTCAATCAGGTGCAGGTTCATCCCGAGATCGGTCTGACGTTTGCCAGTGTACTGAGAGCCTGTCTGCGACAGGACCCGGATGTGTTGCTGCTGGGTGAGATCCGTGATCGTGAAACGGCGGAGATCTCTCTGCGAGCGGCGATGACCGGGCACTTTGTCCTTTCGACACTGCATACCAATGATGCTGTTTCCAGTGCGATGCGGCTGGTGGATATTGGTGTCGAAGGTTATCTGGCGGCGTCTGCGATCCGCGCTATTCTGGCCCAGCGTCTGGTGCGCAAAGTCTGTAACAACTGCGCCAGCGAGTTTCGGCCTTCACCGCAGGAAAATGCGTGGCTAGCGGCCCATCTACCGAAACTGGGGCTGAGCGAAGGCGAGTTTAAAAAAGGGCGCGGTTGCACCTATTGCAATAATACCGGCTATAAGGGGCGTATCGGTATATTTGAACTGCTGGAATTGAACGATTCGATGGCCGATGCATTGCGCCGCAACGACAGCTCTGCATTTACGGCTGCGGCCTCTACCGATCCGCATTACCAGCCGTTGGTGTATAGCGCATTGGATCTGGCCTCAAAAGGCCTGATTACACTGGAAGAAGTCTTCCGTGTGACCGAGCAGCTGGATGAGTCGAAGTACAATGCTGAGTCGCTGGCAAAAGCTGAACAGGCAGCGAAAGAAGTTAAAACAGTCTCACCGACAACCCAGCAAGCTCCCGCGATCACGCCGGGCGGTGCAATCAAGTTGGAGCTGGAGTAAGTCTGAATGCCACATTTTGAGTATGAAGGCCGTAATCCAGAGGGTGAGAAGGCCCACGGGCGTGTCGAGGCTGACGGTCGCAGTCAGGCCGCTTCGCAGTTGCTTGCAGATGGCATCACCCCCATCCGCATTACGCCCATTAGTCAGGCTGCGAAGGATGATAAAAAGGGCAGTGCTGAGATTCGGCTGAAGTTCCTGGAGAAGGTCAGCGTTGACGAGTTGATCATGTTCAGTCGCCAGATGTACAGCCTGACCAAGGCCGGGGTGCCATTAACCCGGGCGATGAGGGGGCTTGCGGGAAGTTTGCGCAATCAGATGTTGCAGGAAGCGGTGACGGAACTGTCGGACGATCTGGACAAAGGTAATACCTTGTCCGCTGCAATGAACAAGCATCCGAAGATCTTCAGTGATCTCTACACCAGTATCATCCATGTGGGTGAAAATACCGGTCGGCTTGATGCATCGTTTGCCCAGATGGCCGCTTATCTTGAGCTGGAACGTAATACCGTAAAAAATGTGAAGCAGGCAACACGCTATCCCACCTTTGTATTTATTACGATCGCAGCCGCGATGGTAGTGATTAATATCTTCGTAATCCCGGCCTTTAAATCAGTTTTCGAAAGCTTAGGAGGCGGAGTGCCCTGGCAGACCCAAGTGCTGATTGGCATCTCCAACTTCATGGTGGACTGGTGGCATCTGCTTTTGGCGATCATGGTTGCTGGATATGTGTTCTTTAAACGCTGGAAAAAAACAGAATCCGGTGAGCTGCAGTGGGATAAATCCAAGCTGCGATTTCCGCTCATCGGCAGTATTTTTTATCGTGTCATATTAGGACGATTTACCCGGACGTTTAGCATGGTATTAAAAGCCGGTGTGCCAATTGAACAAGGTTTAATGGTGGTATCCCGCGCTGTGGGTAACAAATACATTGGCGGCAAAGTGGCGGGGATGCGGCAGGCGATTGAGCGTGGAGAGTCCTTTACCCAGTCGGCCGCACGCACTGGTATGTTTAGCCCGCTGGTGATGCAGATGCTGGCGGTGGGAGAAGAAACCGGTCAGGTGGATCAGATGTTATCGGAAGCGGCTGACTTTTATGAAGAAGAGGTGGATTACGACCTGAAAAACCTCGCCACAGCGATTGAACCAATCCTGATTATGATTATCGGGGGGATGGTTTTAGTGCTAGCGCTAGGTGTCTTCCTGCCGCTGTGGGAGCTGAGTACTGCAATAAAAGGGTGATTGACTGGAGGCCAGAAAAAATGATTTTCTTTGCGCTGGATGCTGTTACCAAGAACCTGTTACAGTACTCAAAAATCGAAAGCAGCGCATTTGGAAATTTGATCGCAGCCTACGTATTTAAGCGACGGATCGATCTGAATATGTTGTAGAGCGAAGATTTATGGACTCACGTCATGCGCTTTTAACGCCTTACGTGACAGAATGACAAATTGCTTAGGTTTAGCGGAGAAAACCATGAAAAAACAAGCAGGTTTTACGATAGTCGAGTTGGTAGTAGTGATCGCACTGCTCGGTATTCTTGCTGCCGTGGCATTGCCACGTTTTTTGAACGTGACTGATGATGCTCACAACGCATCTATCAATGGCACGGCTGGTGCTTTGCGGTCAGCGGCAGGCTTGGTAAAAGCGCAGTCTGTTGTTGATGAGGCGTCAGGTACTGTGACTTATGATGGAACAGCGGTAACGATTAACGCTAACAAATATCCAGATGCGAGTGATGCAGCAACGTGTGTTAGCACTTGGACGAATATCCTGCAAGATGGTGCACCTGGTGTAGCTACGGATACCACCAAGGATTATAAAGCTGAGTGGGTTGCAGCCAGCAGCCAATGTAAATATACGTACAATTCAATTGCTGCGGGTACGCACTTCATCACCTATAAACCTTCAACGGGTGGGGTAGAAATTACAGCCCCTTAATGAAGGTAGAACAGTTAGGGCAAGCCACTAGCTTCACTCAGCGTGGTTTTACCCTGATTGAGATGGTTGCCGTACTGATAATGCTCGGTATTCTCAGTGCGGTCGCCTTTCCCCGTTTCGCGGGCATATCTTCGTACCGCGATCGCGTTTTTCAGGAAACGCTCCTCACCTCTCTTCGGTTATCACAACGCACTGCGCTGTCCCATAACGCATCCACCATCGAATGGCGCTTGAACCGACCGGGGACGGAAAGTTGGCGATATGCGATCGATATTGATAGCGCTGAACAGCTGGGTGAGACGCAAGCGTCTAAACATGCGGTGACTTATACCGCGAGCCTGGCGGCCGGCGGCTTTATTGCGGGCACGCTGAACCTGAACAACACCCTGACCTTGCGTTATGACTCGTCCGGCAATCTAATCTGGGCAGGCAACGGAACCGTGTCGGGTGCGCTGAGCAGCAGTATGCGATTGGACGCAAACGGTCGTCTGCTTTGTATCTCTCTGACAGGATTTGCCTATGATGGCGCGTGTCGCTAACGCAGGTTTTACCCTCGTTGAATTAGTTATCACGATCACCGTGACTTCGATTGCGCTGGTGGCCATTATCTATGGTTGGAGTATCGCGGCGAAGCATAGCGCCGATGTCACCTGGCAGGCCCGCACCGCCTATATTGGTCAAACCTATCTGGAAGAAATTCTTACCAAACGCTTCGATGAGAACAGCGCCAGTGATGGACGGTTGCCTTGTGGGGAGGGGAGCTTAGGTGGGGATGCGATGCCTGCGTGTACTACCGCAGCGAATTTTGGCAGTGACGGCGAGGCCAGAGCCAACTTTGATGACGTGGATGACTACCATGGCCTGACGGAAGTACCGCTCTCTTTGTTGGATAACATTTTTACTGGCAACAATAATCCTTACGGAAATTACAGCGTAACCGTCGCGATTGCCTATGATACAACGCAGATCAACGTCGCCAGTATGGTGAAACGTATCACCGTGACGGTCACCCCGCCGGGTAACCTGAATCCGGTTGTCTTCAGTGCATACAAAGGGAACTACTGATGCGTCGTGTCAGAGGTTTTACCCTGGTTGAACTGATCGTTGTGATTGTGTTGCTTAGTATCATGTCGCTCGTATCCGTAAAGTTTATCGCCAACATTGCCGAGGGCTATGTCGACTCTTCACGCCGTCAGAATATGGCCGATGTGACCCAACTGGCGATAGAGCGTATCGGGCGTGAACTGCGTAATGCGTTGCCGAATTCGGTTCGGGTGAGCAGTGATGCCAGTACCAGCTGTATCGAGTTTATTCCGGTTTTGGGTGCGTCGAGCTACGAAGATCTGCCTGTGGCCGCGGCTAGCGATACCTTTACGTCCATTCCTCTGGGAGAGGACGCGATCACGCGTTGGCAGGCAGGACAACCGTTGTATGTGGCGGTATACCCGATTACTCAAACAGGCCTATATAGTGTCGAAGATGATACGGTCATAGCACTGCTGGACAATGCCCAGACGTTTATCAATGCGATGAACGAAGCAGATCCGACAGCAAGTTTTACGGCAACGCTGTCGGATACCCATCAGTTCCCTGCGGAGTCTCCTTCGGCACGCTTCTATGTTGTTGGTTCGCCGGTTAGTTATTGCCTGCGGTCCACAACAGGTGACCTGTATCGTTACGAGAATTATTTCTCTGCGGGTACCGCCTTTTTTTCAACGCAGCCCCTGATTGCGCAGTTGCCGAACTCTGAACCCAACAGAGCGCTGCTCGCGAGTGGTATTTCAACGGTGTCCTCTAATCCCACGTTTGCATCCCTCGAAATCAGCTTGCAGCGTAATGCGCTGGTGGTGTTTGATATGCAGGTGAGTGAGGCCGGAGAAAGTGTCCGTATTCAGCATGTGGTACAGGTGAGAAATGCGCCCTGATATGACATACAGAAAAGCCCAGCGGGGTCTGGGTCTGGTCACTGTGATCTTTATGATCACCGTGGGTGCCTTGCTGAGTGCGGGTATGGCGTCGATGATGATGCTGGGGCAGAAACAGACCGTGCAAAGCTTTCAGTCAGCGCGAGCGTTGCAGGCGGCGGAAAGTGGTGTGCAGCTTGAGCTGAGCAAATTGATCCATCCTCAGGTAAGCGGCGGATGTGCAGCGACAGATGATGAGGATTGGACATACAACTTTACTGCGGCAGGCATCAGAGGTTGCAGTGCTACTACAAACTGTAAGGTGACACCGATCGATGGGGTGGATTACACCACCATTACCTCAACCGGGCGTTGTGGTGGCAATGCGGCCTCTCTTGAGACCGCGTCACGTCGGATCAGGGTCAGGACGGTGCGTCCATAACCCATTATCCGATTGGCGGCTGATCAGATACCGTAGGCTTCACGGTATTTGCGAATTGCGGCCAGTTCGTCTGCTTTATCACCTTTCTCTTCCAGATACTCGATCAGGTCGTTCAGGCTGACAATGCTGATCACCGGCATATTGTAGTCGCGTTCTACTTCCTGAATCGCTGACAGTTCACCTTTGCCTTTCTCCTGACGGTTCAGGGCAATCACGGTTGCTGCGGGTTTTGCACCGGCCTGATCGATAATCTCCATCACTTCACGGATCGCGGTACCCGCTGTGATCACATCGTCGATGATCATCACACCACCTTCCAGTGCCGCGCCCACCAGACTACCACCTTCGCCGTGCGTTTTAGCTTCTTTACGGTTAAATACGTAAGGTACGTCTTTTCCGTGGTGATCCGCCAGTGCTACGGCCGTTGTTGTGGCCAGTGGGATGCCTTTGTAAGCGGGGCCCAGCAGCACGTCATAGGGTACGTTCGCCTGTTCGATCGCTGCCGCGTAGAAACGTCCCAGCTTGGCCAGCGCAACACCACTGTTGAACAGACCCGCATTGAAGAAATAAGGGCTGACGCGCCCGGACTTCAGGGTGAACTCCCCAAAGCGCAGTACGTTCTGTTCGATAGCAAATTCGATAAATTCGCGCTGGTAATCCTGCATTGTGTTCTCCGGCAAGGCATTAAAGACAGGCGCAGATTTTACCAGTGCAACGCGCTGTACACCATCCATACAGGTGCACTGCTGTCGGGCTGATCTGGCGCAAATATCCAGCATCATAGATAAGATGCGGACAAAGGGCAGATATGGTATTTTTGCAGTGCAACATTCGGGGGCATTTGATGTCCAAAAACGGTCATGGTTCTACAATATCTGACAGAATTAGTGAGATATTTTCAATTTGGCCAACTTAGCTATACAATTCGCGTTTACTTTGTTCTCTTCATATTGCGCGCTGCTTGTAACGGGAATCCTTAATCTATGCGTGTTATTACATTCAATACTCAGGGTATTGAACAGGCTGCAGATAACGGCTTTTTTGACTGGATGGTCCAGCAGGATGCTGACGTCATTTGTCTGCAGGATCTGCGTGCGAAGGAATATCAGCTTGATGACGAGCGATACCACCCGGAAGGTTACTACCCTTATTTCTTTGATGCGTTCGAAGATGGGTACAGCGGTGTCGCTATCTACAGCCGTCATGTGCCTAAGGCGATTATGACCGGTCTGGGCTTTGAACTTTGCGATTTTCACGGCCGCTTTATTCAGGCCGACTTTGATAAAGTCAGTGTTGCGTCTCTGAGTATTCCATCCGGTCTGGCGAATGAAGAAGCCCAGGCGGTGAAAGAGGAGTACATGGAGCACTTTCTGGGTCATATGAAAAAGACCCTGCGTAAACGCCGCGACTTTATCTTTTGCGGTACCTACAGTGTTGCCCATAAACCGATCGATCTGAGTAACTGGTATGTTAACCAGAGTGTTTCCGGCTTCTTGCAGAATGAACGCGACTGGATGGAAGAGATTCTGGGGGAGATGGGTTACGTAGACACGTTCCGCGAGATCAATAAGGCTGAACGCCAATTTACCTGGTGGCCTGACTACAATCGTGCCCGCTCTCTGAACGAAGGTGCACGTCTGGATTACCAAATCGCGACCGCTAACCTGCGTAAGATGGTTAAGTCGGTGCAGGTCTATCGTGATCAGGCTTTTAGTGAACATGCGCCGCTGATTATCGATTATGCACTCGATACCTAACGGGTAATGCTTTTCAGGCCACAAAAAAGGGAGCTAAATGCTCCCTTTTTTAATGTTCTTTAACAAGCTTTACTCAGCCAAAGCTTGTTTCTGCAGGCCGGACAGTTCCTTGAT
>NZ_JBFGYC010000033.1:0-15331 GCF_041587635.1 Pontibacterium sp.
ACCAGGGTGCCGTAGTCTTTTGCGATCAGACCATCGTCAATTAGCGTTTTAGTCAGCCACGGCTGCATCAACACCAGCATAGATGCCAGTAACGACAACCCCAATACCTGTGCAATCGCACGCCGTTGCGGACGAACAAAGCCAAACAACCAGCGAAACGCCTGTTCCAGGGCATTCGGGTCGGTGGTTTCAACTGCACGGGCCAGCCATTTAATCATAAGTCAGTAGTACTCAGTGTGATCAATACGAACATCTCAAATCACTGTAACGTGATGTAACAGCGGGCATTGGGTAAGTATGTGCAAAAATGTAACGGGTTGTAACAAGCAGGAGGGATTAATTTATCCCTCCTGTTCTAGCTCCTGCAATCGGCGATAAAGTGTTGCCCTGCTGATCCCCAGGGCTTTAGCGGTCGCGCTGATATTGCCTCCGTGCTCATCCAGCGCTTTGCGGATCGTTTGGTGCTCACTCTGCTTAAGAATACCGCCGCAGCCCTGCCCATCGGCCTCCAGTAATAGTTGGTCTAGAAAATCATCGGTCAGGTGAGCTTCGGTGATGAGGGTCTCGTCTTCATCCATAAATGCCAGTGAAGCACGCAGTACCGTTTCCATCTGACGGATGTTTCCGGGCCAGCTGTAGTGTGAAAATCGATCCATTAAGTTGCTGTCGATGGTGATCGTCGTATGTGTACCGATCATGTGGTTCTGCACAGACGCTAACAATTTGGTCAGAAACTCAGGAAGATCTGTGCGTTCACGCAGTGCTGGCAGTTTTACGCCTACACCGTTAAGACGGTAAAACAGGTCTTCACGGAAGCTCCCTTCCGCGACTAACGTGCGCATATCACGGTGGGTGGCGCAGATCAGGCGAATATCCAACGAGACCTCTTCGCCACCGCCCAGCGGTGCCACACGACGCTCCTGTAAGACACGCAACAAGCGGGCTTGTAACGCCAGCGGCATATCACCGATTTCGTCAAGGAACAGCGTGCCGCCATCAGCTTGTTGGAAGCGTCCGACCATACCGCCGCGCCGGGAACCGGTAAAAGCCCCCTCTCGGTAACCAAAGAGTTCAGACTCAATCAGGCCTTCCGGGATAGCTGCGCAATTGACTGCGATAAAGGGCTTGTTTGATCGGACTCCCGCGTCATGTAGTGCGCGCGCCACCACCTCTTTACCGGTGCCGGTTTCACCGTTCAGTAGTACCGGCAAATCGTGCGCCATGCCTTTTAATGCCATTTTCAAACTACGGCTCAGACGAGGATTGTTTCCCGCGACTTCTGATAATCCGGGACGTTTATCCTGATCAGTGCGTTTGATGCGCTGTTCGGTTTTAAACGGCAGGCTAATACGGGGCTTAGGTAACTGGATTAAACAACAATAAAGCGCGCCCATGCGCGTTTGCAGTGTGTAGGTTTTGCCTTGCATCAGCTGACCGAGCAATTGGCTGGCGCTAATGCCTAGCATCTCATCCAGAGAATGCTTCTTAAGCATACCGTCCTGAATGTTCAATAACTGATGGGCTTGTTGATTGGCGCCTAGCAGATCGCCATCTGGATCGACTGCAATCAAACCCTGCCATACCGAGCTGAGGTACTGCTGACGGCTATGGATGGCAATAACGGCATGGTCTTTAAAACTGGCGGAAAATAAGCGATTCTCAATCGAACGTGCGGCCATCTGCACCACTTCAAGCGGTTGTTGAACACGACCACGTTCGCTGGTCAGGTCCAATACACCAAGGGTGTTTCCGTTCGGGCCAAAGATGGGGGTGGAGGTGCAACTGAATTGAGTTAAACGATCGAGAAAATGTTCACTGCCTTCGATCTTAACGGCATGGCCATCGACCAGTGCTGTGCCCAGCGCGTTGGTACCACGACTGCTCTCTGACCAGCACACGCCGGGATTCAACGCATGACGTGCGGCATTATCGAGGACATCGCTGTTGCCCTTTACAGCCAATATACGGGCATCACAGTCCGCCAACATGACCAGGGCATTTTCTGCCGAGTATTGACGTGTGAGTAGCTCAACTTCAGGTGCGGCACAATCAAGCAGCAGCTTGTTTTTTTCGTGCAGGTCGCGCACATCTGATCGACTGAAACTATCGGCCTCTAGTTGCGTCTGACAATCCAGACCTGCGTCCAGGCTGCGCAGCCAGGAGGCTTCTATCGATTCACGCAGCTGGCCGTGTGGCAAGCTGCGTTGAAGTAACAACTGCCGTGTTACGTCTGCACGTAACAGGTTATGGGGTTCGGTATTGATCGCCATTGCCCACTCCACCTTATTGTTATTGTCTGGAATTGTGGTTGATCAAAAATTGGTTCAAAAATACTAGCAGATAACCTAATCCGCATCTTCCAGCCCTATCAGCGCTTTTAGCGATCAGGGGGTGGACGGTCTGACGCGCAACCCGTCAATCAGACCGCCCGTGCCATCCATGGCGAAGGGGTGTTGCTCGTTGTGTTCATTCATCAGTTCACGAAATCGACGAAGCATTCGTCACCACGAGCCGTTGTAGTAACGAGTTTTGTGGACCAGCGCTCCCTAATGAAAGTGGTGTTAGAAGAAATACATCATAACTGCCTGCACATACAGGTTGTCGCTGTCATTTCCCTGAGCCGCTTTGTTGGCACTGCCTTTAGGCTCATAGAGTCCGATCATCGGGCTGAACACCCAGTTGTCGTTGATGCTCCACAATGCATACAGATCAATTTCCGTTGCGGCGTTATCGGCAGCATCATCAGTCTTATCGAAGTCCCAGTATTGCAATCCGATGGTCAGATCATCACGCGGTGTCAATGTTAACTCCAAGCGATCCAGATCGTTTCCACTGTTAAAGGGGCCACCGTAGTTCGAGGCCACTTCACCCTGAAACCAAGTACCAAAACCACGGGTAAATCCGAAGAATAGCGGATCAAAGGTTTCATCGTCCGCCGTGGCGCTATCGTCACCCGAGAACTCTGCGTGGCGGTAGTTCAGGTTTGGCGTCCACGGCAGATCAGCAAAGGTCCAGCCCCCTTCCACATACCAGGCATTCGCATCTTTTTCGATCTGATTACCACCGGTTTCTGACACGTATTCGAAAGACAGGAACAGGTTTTCAACACCCATGCTGCCCTGACCCCGTACACTCACGATGTCCATTCCATCGCGGTTATCGAACAAAGCCAGACCTGCACCCACATCCACATCCGTGGCTTTCATGTAGGTCAGCCCTACGGTGCCCATCTCTTCATTGACATATTCCAGATTCAGACCGGTCAGCTCAGTGTTCTGTTGATACTGGTTATCGGATTTCAGCCAGAACAGATCGCCGCGCAGCGGGCCTTCCGGGTCCACTTTCAGAACTGCGGTATTCGAAAAACTCTTACGGCCTGCGAGATAATACGCGCCACCGCGATCCAGACTGCCGTTAGAGAAGGAATCAAACCCTTCACCCGGACTGATGGCATCGCCCGCAATCAGAAAACCATCGCCCAAAGTGAACATCTGGCGACCCACGGAAAGATCAATGAGGTTATTGGAGGACTGCCAGCCGAGATAGGCGTTTTCGACATCAATCTCACTTTCATCACCGGTGGTCAAACCCAGGCCATCACCGTCCCCACGGGTACCCAGTGCGATGAGGCCCAAACCGCCATACAGTGTACTGCCGTTTTCCAGCAAATTAGAGCCGACCAGATCACCCTTGATGTAGCCTTCCTGCCACGTTTTCTTGCCCGGTGTTCCGGTGTAGTTCTCGTCCAGCGACATGGCTGCAGCCATCGCTTCAACGTTAAAAGAAATCGTTTTACCGTTTTCTTCAGAAATGACTGCCGCCAACAAATTTGGCGCAAAGCATGCGGATAAAGCCATAGCAGTCAATGAGTTACGAAATGTTGTTATCATTATTTCTCTCCGTAAACGAATACTTTTTATAATTCTTTTGGCGTTTTTCGGGTAAAAAGAGCCCCCGGGGAAAGATTCCCCGTGAGGGCTTAAGGCCGGTAACGGCTTGGGATTTGCTACCCGGAGTGGTCGCGGCTGTGAGGGATACAAACAACCGCTTTCGCCAACAGATGACCGGAACCACCGGCCATCAAATGGTTAACGAATGAATACCTGCGAAGTAGAGATCGCCATATCTCCACCCGGCAGTTTGATGTTGCCCAGCTTTTCCATTGAATCGGCGTCGTAGATCGCCACATCATCATAGGTGCCGCCGAGATAGACCTTGCTGCCATCGTGATTCATCGCGATGCAGTAATATGAGTGATCCAGTTCAGCCGCTTTGATCAGCTTCTTCTGCTTCACGTCATACTTGGCGAGACGGTTCAATACGCCAAAGACGAGATTCGGGTCTTTGGGCGACCTCATACCGGTAAAATAGATCTCTGTGATCGGGCCGAAATCAGTGGTTTCTGTTTCGCCTGTTTCCAGATCAATGTTCAGATAACCGTAGATCCAATCAGCGGTTGCAAGATCCTGCTTTTCATCCTGAAAGCGTGCGGTGGTATATAGAATGGTGAAGTCTTTGCTTGGCGTCTGTATCGGCCACGCATTCAATACATCGGGTTGAACGTACAACGGACGGTCCCAATTGCGGCTTGGCAGTGCAACATCGTATTTGCCGGTGTTTACATCCATTTTGTAGATGTCGGCGCCCGCCATATATAAACCACCATCTTTACCGGTTGCCATAACCGTCACCTGACGCGGTGCCGGAAACGTACGCACGGGTTTTGCGCCTTTGCCATCCGCTGTGTTGTACACCGCCAGATAGGTGTCCTGAACACGATAGTGGTCTTTGTTCATTTTGGTTGGGTTGTGCATCACGTACAGCTCTTTGCCGTCCGGGCTCAAGGCCATAGAGAACAAAGATTTGGTACGCGTATTCTGCTTCGAGAACGTGGTGTGGAATTGCACACTGCAATCGTCCACATTGATGCCATACACATCTTCATAGTGATTGGTCAGCATGTAGACGGTTTTTTTGTCTGGCGCGACCTGCAACACACCCGGACCGTATGCTCCCGGAACTTTACAGGTTTTCAGGAGACTATCCGTCTTCAGATCCAGAACATGGATCTGGTTGGGATAGTTCGCAACGACCATGTACTCCTGACCTTTTTTCAGTGCAGGACCCGACATATCGGCTTCGTTGGCAAACGCTGTGCTACCCATCATAGTGGTGCCCAGAATACCGGCACCCACCATCAGGTTACGCAGGGTTTTGCGTATATTGTTTTTGTTATTCATCGCTCTATCCTGTGCTGATTACTTCTTATCTGATGGGAATACGGTGCCCAGATTGCGCCAGCCTTCGCCGGAATCCTGCGCATCGTCGTTCCAGTTTTGATGCGTGTTCATCATGTCCGGTACCTGAGCAGGCCACCAACATGGATCCGCACAACCGTACAGATCAGATTCCATTGGCTGACACAGTGAAGTGACCGAACCAAAGGCATCGATCTCCCAACCTGGGTCGGTGGTTGCCGCACAGCCCGCCAGTGACTGCATCGCAACGACCTCTTCCACCTGATCTTCTACAACGGCTTTATCCAGCAGCTGCGCTTTGTTGTTTATCGCTTTAAGATGTTTCATCTCAGTTTGCCCTCCGAGGCAAAATGTAGTGATCGATGAAGTCAGGATTCTCGGCCATGATGCGGGCGTACACATCGATGCCGAAATCCACCCAATCCTTCATCAGATCGCAATAGTGGTAGGTAGGACGGGTCGCATCACCGTAGCGGGCGTGGCTTTCGTGGTAACAACCGCCAGAGCAGAGGTTACGAATCCGACAGGACGCACAACCGGTATTGGTGCGGTCGAGTCGTTCGGATAGAAAGTCTCCCAGCTGGGCGTGATCCACTCCGCTCTTAACATCCCCGAAGGTCTGTAGATCGGAGCCAGTGAAGCGATGACAGAGGTTGAGTTCACCTTGATGATCTACCGCCAGCATCTTCAGGCCAGCACCACAGGGCAGTGCCTTTTTATGGCCTTCGTGCAGGTCGGTAATCAGTTGATGTAGGTTGGAAAAGCCGATATTGCGGTGTTCCAGTGCTGCTTCCAGATACTGCTCGCCCAGTGCTTTCATATTGTCGAAGACCTGCTTAAGCTCATCCTCAGGCAGATTGAAGTGTGAAACGTCACCGGATGTGACTGGTGCAAAGCCCACTTCAGCGAACCCCAGCTCATTGAACAAGTGATCCCAGATGCCGATCACATCCGTGGTACCGCGCGTCAGGGTGACCCGTGCACCAATGGGACGGCGAATGTAGCCCGAGAGCAGCATCTTCGCTTTTTTGCTCACTACATCGTATGTGCCCTGCCCACCCACAGTGATACGGTTTTTGTCATGCACCGCTTTGGGGCCATCCATACTCACCGAGAGACCAAAGTTATACTTGGCCAGCCAGGCAACGATCTCTTCATTCAACAAGGTCGCATTGGTAGTCATGGTGTATTCCACCCGCTTACCCCGTGCCGGAAATTCACTTTCGCACCACGCCACCACTGATTTGATCAGTGCCAAGTTGCTTAGGGGTTCTCCGCCAAAGAACACGATGTTGTAAAGAGATTCGCCCGGTGATTCATCCAGCATCATTTCGATGGATTGAATCGCCGTCTCCAGGCTCATCTTTTTACCCGCAGAGGGTTTATCCAGATCTTCTTTGTAGCAGTAGCTACAGCTCAGATTGCAACCGGTGTTTACGTTCAGCACCAGCGTATTGAGCGGGAACTGATCGACTGTCTTGACGGCGATCTCTTCGGTCAGGGGAGAACCGTCGCTGATCACCTCCAGCGCCATCAGTTCATGTACGGTTTCTGCAATCTGTTCAGCATTAAAGCTACCGCTCAAATGCTGCATCAGCTCCGGGCGTGTCCAGCGTTCAGCGCTGTTCTGTCCGCCGCGCAGCGTATCGATCACTTCGGCGGTGATCCCATCCAACTCAAACAGGGAGCTGGTTGGAATATGGAACATCAAACGCCGGTCGCTGACCTGCACCAGATGCAGATTCTGCTCTACAAGATTTATTGCAGCGGCCTGTACTTGGGTATTCATGGCAACCTCCTCGTCATACCTCGGTTAAACGTCAAATAATGGTGTCCCGCGCCTTATGGCAGCGGAGCATCATTCCAACGTTGAACCGTAACGATCAGTTGGCCGTCGCCCGTCAGGATCTGATCACCGTCTTGAACCTGAGCAACCACTTTCAGGTTGCCCGCATTGTTGGTAGACATGCGGCGCTCAGGGTTAGGGCCTGCATTACCCGGTGTAAATACACCGCTGGCTGCATTCATACGCCCTGCGAAATGCACATCGTTATCGGCTTTAGCCGCTTCATCGAAGGGCTCTACATGCCAACTGGCAGGCAGATAACCAATACGGATATCATCGTCGGTTCCGGCTTTTCCATCAGCACCCGCGCCCCACGCCTCAGCCTCAAAACGTGCCTGCACTTTTGGTGTGCTGCCGCCGTTGCCGCCGACACGGGCAATCGTAAAGGCGGGCATGACTTTGACCTGATCCACTTTGTCGTAGACTGCGAACTGGCCGCCATTAACAGCGCCTACAGAGACTCCGTTGGCAGATGTTTTTGCGCCTTTTGCTGCTTTTGCCAGCACCGTCACGCTATTGTAGGTACGGCTCAGCACTTTCTCTACGCTAACGCCTTTACCCAGTGATACACGCCCTTTCAAGCCACTGCCGACAATAGTGACTTCAGTTGATTCGCCTGATTTCAGGTTTTGCGGATACACCGCGATAATCTGACTATTTCCAGTGGTTGCTTTCGCAGCGGAGAACTCCATGCCACGTTCGTCGTGTGCCGTTTCAAAAACACGTCCGCTCAGGTTCATGCCGTCTTTGCTCGCAGCCAGTACCTGACGCATCTGTACGCCGCCAAGATCAATCTGGGCGCGCCATTCAAAGCCGGTGTAGACGATGGCGGAACCGAAACCTTTCAGGGGTGTTCCATCGGCCCACTGCCCCTCGACAGTCACGCTGTAACGATCAGCCTCCTGCTGCTCGACTTTCATCACACCGCTGCCATCACCTCGACCCGGCTGATGTACAGCAAAGCTCCATTCGCCCACGAAGTCTGGTTTTGTAGCTGCCTGCCACTGTTTCCAGTTGTCGTTGTCCATCGGGAACATCTTGGTGAGCTTAGGCACCATTTCATTCAGCGCTATCGGGAACCAATCACGGTCACGTGCCAGCGCCTGATATTCGGTTGACGGCCACTGCCCCAGATGGAAATGCACCAGATGCTCCCACTCCGCCGCCGGGCGACGTTGCAGGCCAACCCGCGCACCGGAATGACAGCGTGCACACATCTCCTCAAGCTGGCTGTCGTCAAAGACTTCCATGGTGTCTAACCGGCGTTCCATGGCGTAGCGGTAGTCCGTGGTTTCTTCCGGCGCCAAACCCTGACGGTCTGCCAGATATTTAACAACGGCGGAACGCTCATCATCGCTGATCTGTAAACCGTGCATCATCTGCATACGCCCAATCGTCATCAACCACCCTTCCGGCGTTTTACGCTGATGACTGATTCGGCTCCACTGAGGTGCTTTGCTGCTTTCCTCGGTGTGGCAAGCGAGACACTTGCTCTGCACAATCTTTACCGCTTCGTCTTGCGCAATCGCAGGTAACGCAGTGGTCGTTAGGGCTGCGGTAATCGCCAACGCTAACGGGCTTTTTATTATTGTGTTCAAGGCCAGACCTCCTTTTGTTTTTGTTGTCCGGTACCCACATGGACGGGATAACGGTGTATCTAACCTGTCCTCTCACGTAGCGAAGTGCGTGCCAAAAAATAAATATCTTTTAATTACAACCAGTTACCCATAAAACACGGGGTTTGGGGTATACCCGTATCGCACTGCACACTGTTCCATAACGCGACACTCTGTCGAAAATTGAGACACTGCGGCGACACCTCGCCTGCACAGTGCGTAAACGTGGAACTGACTCGTTTTTTGACACCCTGTCTCAGAATGTGACACTTAAATTCAGGTACCACCGAATTTAAAAAATTCAAAAAAACCAATAAATACAATGCGTTAAATATATTTTTCCTAAATGGCACGCCGTTTGCGCTATTGCTGTGACATTGCCAAAACAAAAACAAGAAGGTTTATCCATGATTGAAACTGATGCAGCGATGGCAGAAACAACTGCTTTTATTTCACGGGATCACAAGCTGTTCATCGGCGCTGAGCGATCAGCAGCACGTTCGGGCCGCACCATTGATGTCTATAACCCGGCGACAGGGAAAGTGATTACACAGGTGCCATCCGGCGATAAAGCGGATATTGATCTCGCGGTGGCGGCCGCACGTCAGGCATTTGATGATTCGGACTGGAGTCGCATGAAGCCCGGTGATCGCGAACGTCTGTTGTGGCGTCTGGCAGATCTGATTGAACAAAATTCAGAATTGCTCGGTGAAATTGAATCTATCGATAACGGTAAAAGTAAGGCGATTGCTCAAGGCGTCGATATTCGTTTGGCGGTCGATTTCCTGCGGTATATGGCAGGTTGGGCGACGAAAATTGAAGGCCAGACCGTAACGCCGAGCCTGCCATTTATGCCAGGCGCTGAAGTATTTGCGTGCACCATGCGTGAAGCGGTGGGCGTGGTGGGCGCCATTGTCGCCTGGAACTTTCCACTGCTGTTGGCATGCTGGAAGCTGGGACCCGCACTGGCAACCGGGTGTACCGTAGTACTGAAGCCCGCTGAAGAAACACCGTTGTCGGTATTGAAACTGGGTGAACTGATTCAGGAAGCAGGTTATCCGGCGGGTGTCGTTAACATCGTCACAGGTATCGGTCATGAGGCGGGAGCCGCCCTCTCATCCCATCCTGATGTCGATAAACTGACGTTCACCGGCTCTACCGAAGTCGGCAAGCTGATCGGCAAAGCAGCAATGGATTCCATGACCCGCGTAACGCTTGAATTGGGTGGTAAATCTCCGACCATTGTCATGCCTGATGCGGACCTGACCGTGGCTGCGCAAGGTGCGGCAAATGCGATCTTCTTTAACCATGGGCAGGTTTGCTGCGCAGGTTCCCGTCTGTATGTTCACAAGAAACACTTTGATCGTGTTGTGGCAGATGTCAGCGACATCGCGGCCAACCTGCCGTTAGGGCATGGTCTGGATGCGAACGCTCAAATGGGACCAATGGTATCCGCACGTCAGCAACAACGGGTGCAGGGCTATATTGATCAGGGTATCGCCGCAGGTGCACGTGCCACGGTTGGCGGCACCGCATATGACGGTGAAGGCTACTATGTAAAACCAACCGTTTTGGTCGATGTTGATCAGCAGTCTCTGGTAACACGAGAAGAAATATTTGGCCCGGTATTGGTCGCGATGCCGTTCGATGACATGGATGAAGCGATCCGTATCGCCAACGACAGCCAGTATGGGCTGGGTGCAAGTATCTGGTCCAACAACCTGTCCGAAGTTCACCGCATGATCCCAAGGATTAAATCGGGATCGGTCTGGGTGAACTGCCATACGGCGCTGGACCCTTCTCTGCCATTTGGCGGTTTTAAGCAATCCGGTCTTGGCCGTGAAATGGGGCGTGAAGTCATCGAACATTACACCGAAATGAAGTCGGTTGTGATTAACCTTTAATCCTCCCCCTTAGTCACTCCCCGTCGGAGGCTGCTGACACCAACAGGCATTAGTAGTCTCCGATCACAACATGCTCCCCGTCGTCATTCACGTATAGACCAGATTTTGCGTCTAAGCTGCAATAAGGGGATAAAAGGAGAGCATGATGAAGCGTCGTACAGTGGTTACCGGTCTACTATCCACGCCCTTCTGGGCCTGTTTTCCCAACTTAAGCGCCACATCACAGCAGGCAGATCTGGTTTCGGCGTTGATACATACGCCGCGTAGTACGTTAACAGCAGATGTTGTGCAGCAGATTCGTAATGGAAGTATCCGTAAACCTGCGCTGATTAAAGCACTACTCAGTGCCGGGGTGTCACATATCGAGCCTCGCCCGGTTGGTTTTAAATATCATGCTGTGCTGATGGTCGATGCTGCACGACGCTTATCTTTGCAAGCCGAGGGGATCACCAGCTGGATCCCTATTCTTTGGAACGTTGATTACTTCAAGCACAGTCAGGCACGTAGTTTGCGGATATCGGGCTGGACACTGGAAGACGCCAACGCACAACTCCCCCTTATTGGACAGGCCCCAGACCTTTTTACACGATCAATGCAGACGAAACAGTGGCAGCAAGCTGATCAGGCCATCACACGTATGGCCCGCTCCGGCAGTATGTACGCCGCGTTTGAACTCATGTTGGAATGGGCGGTTAAGGATTTTCACTCCATTGGTCACAAAGCAATATTACTGAGCGGTGTAGTGCGCTGTTTGGAATACAGTGGTTGGGATGGCAGTGAAACGATTCTGCGCGGTGTAACTTATGCCTTGCTCGCTGATGGCAATGTAACAGCCGATAAGGAAAAAGGCTGGTGGGAAAAGGATTACCCCGAGAACCTGCGTTTAACCCATAAAATTCCCGGCTCGGCCTTTTTACCTGCGGCTCCAGAAAAAGATACCGAACATTTACTGAAAAAGGTGCGTCAGCTGGATGCAAGATCCAGCAGCGAGCTAGCGGCTGAACGGTTGCAGCAAGGGCTACCGATGCAATGCGTCTGGGACTCCGTATTCCTTGCCGCAGCAGACGCCGTTATGAATCGTCCGAATATACCGATGCTGCACTGTATCACTGTGTCGCATGCTCTTTATAGCTTATGGCAGCGGACCACCAACACAACCATGAGACGAGTCATTCCGTTGCAGGCACTTAGCTATATCGTGCAAATGAAGCAGCAGCGGCCTGGCAGCGAATGGAATAATCTTGATATTCTGGACCTCAAAGCAGAGTCACCCAATTCAGCATCGTTAGCAAATCAGCTGGATCAATTAGGCAGCACTATAGGGACTGATCATATTGAAGCACGGGACCTGTTGCGGCGATATCCACTCAACGATGGCTGGTGGACGCTAAAGCAGCAACTGAACAGCTGGCTGCTCTCTAAATCCAACAAAGCCCATGACTTTAAATATGGTGCCGCCGTACTGGAAACGGTTGAATGGATATCACCCCATTGGCGAACACCCTATCTCGCGGCATGTTCGCGACTATTGATGGGCGAGAATATGCCGGACAGTAACGAAGGTCAGAACATCGACGAGTGGCTGGGCGGGGCATTCAGCTGACCGCTTTGTTTATTGATCAGAGATCTGTTCCAGCAAAGCTCGAAAAATTCTTAGATGTTCTTCAAAGGAAAATGTCGCGTCCTCGCAATGTAATTGCCCACCGGAATGATCAATCGCGCCGATCATCATCAGATTGTCAGCCATCTCGAACTGTTCTACCTGATCCCCCCGAACGTCCTGGCCTTTCTGTATCTGATCAACTCTGTCGCTATATAGACGGCCATCCAGCGTGTATCCCCAAACGGGTTTCTTTTGGGCGGTCATATAACCGATCTCAAATGCTGTACCGACATCCATACTGGGACCACGGAACGGTGTCATATTCGCGACGATCAGGTCGGCGTTATCCATCAACCCTATATTGGCGCGATAAATCGCCAGCCCTGCGTCATAGGGTTCTAGACCAGTAAGATCCAGTTCAGTATCCAATGGAAAATGCCCGTTAAATCCATACGCCTTACAGAGCTCAACTTTAGCTGCCCCCGCCTCTTTGGCGTTTGGCCAAAAAACGTCAGGCCCTGCTAGATAGATGTTTTTACGTGTCATGCGATTACCTGCATTTCCAATCGAATTTTCCGTTCATGAGGTGGTAACGGGCCCATATGTGGATGCCCTCTAAGCTATCGATTAAATCTACCATGGATCAGGAATTCGATAACCTGATTGATAACGTTTGGATTAATCATCATAAACGGGTGTGTCACAGGCAGCACGATATGATCTTTCATCCCTTCTACTTTGGTATTTTCCACTGAAACTTTGCCATCGTTCTGTCCGGAAATCAGCGTTGAAAGGAACAAATTAATCGTGCGCGTTCCCGCGATGACCCCACATTCGAAGTCAACCTGACCTAATTGAACGGGCACACTGCTTTTATCCGTGCCCAGCTGCAGACCTGCGGGACCATTGATCAACGCAAACCCCGGCATCCTGCCAAGAACATCTACGATCTCACTGCCCTGATTCGGCGGACCGAGCATCACCACCCGCCCAAGATTGGGTAACCCGTGAGACTTGAGATAGTGACGCACCAAAATCCCTCCCATGGAATGGGTTACAAAATGTATACGGGTATTATCCGGGCAATGGGCTAACGCAGAATTGATCGCACGGTTTGCCAGTTGCTCGATTGGATAGGAGGTTGAGGCATAGCTTTGGTTGGTGACACCAAAACCAGCACTAATCAACGCCGACTCTAATGTTCGCATAGAGCGGCTGGTACGGGCTAAGCCATGAAGCAAGATCACACATTCTTTCGGCATAATAGATCCCTTTATCCTGCCTCTGGTATTGATAGACAAAGAATCCGCATACGGATCAATTGATTTTGGCATTCACCTTAGATGATGCTCGTTAGGCGCGTTGTTGTAAAAAGGCCAGCGCGGCCGGTTTCTCATGCTGATCAAAGCTTTTCATCTGAATACCGCGGAAGATCCTGTCTTCGATATCGACCACCGTATGAACCCATCGTTTGTCGGAGACAATGGCTATTTTTCGGATGTTAGAAAAACCTGTTTCCCACAAAAATGAGAGCTTCTGGAGCATCGCACGAAATTCCAGCCCTCCAATACTTTCTATTTCTTCGTATAGAAAGAGGTGTGGGTGCTGTTCGCCCTTCTCTTTTACTGCGCTGAGCACAAGCGACATATCCTCTTTGGTGATTTTGCCTTCAATGCTAAACCCTACGGTGTTCTCTATACCGGTATCGATCAGCTTTAACATGGTCGTCCCCTTAAGATAGGTGCGGCTAGTTTTTAGTATGGCGGATTTATCACCGGAAACTGAAAAAATCGATGCAGATACGTTGCCATAACTTTCGTCGATTTTTGCTGTTTTCCAGCGACTTGCTGGTCAGGTCATCGTATCCCCCTCACATTAAATTTACCGCACCTATGGTAGAAAACGCTTAGAGGTTTCAGGATAAATAAAGAATTTTTCTCCTTAAAACAAGATGTTACTTTTGATTTATGTTTGATATTTCCATTATTTATGCACTCAATTCACCGGCAAAAAGACGAATTTATTGTGATACAAAATATTGATCATGATCACGAATAGTGTAATATTTCACAAAGTTAAGGATCGAAGTGCCTATATATGTCTCGCTTTCCAATGTGAGCAGCGCATTACATGGATGGACTTAACGTTTTCAGACCCTAGTTGATAACCATCGTTTTCAGGGATCGGTTATAGGGCTGAAAGCACTTCGTTGGTGAACTCCCGAGCATATACACCACCCTTACATCTAATTAATGAGGAGAGGTAACTACAATGACAGATGCCTATATCTGCGATGCGATCCGCACCCCTTTTGGTCGTTACGGCGGCGGTCTAGCCCCGGTACGTCCTGATGATCTGGGCGCCGTGCCCCTGAAAGCACTGATGGATCGTAACCCGAATGTCGATTGGTCTTCCGTAGACGATGTGATCTACGGCAACGCCAACCAGGCGGGTGAAGACAACCGTAACGTTGCGCGTATGTCTACGCTGTTGGCCGGTCTGCCTACCTCTGTTCCAGGTACAACCATTAACCGCCTGTGTGGCTCCGGTATGGATGCGATCGGTATGGCTGCACGTGCCATCAAGTCCGGTGAAACCGACCTGATGATCGCCGGTGGCTGTGAATCCATGTCCCGTGCCCCGTTTGTCATGGGCAAAGCGGAATCCGCATTCAGCCGTAATCCAAACGGTCTCTACGACACCACTATCGGCTGGCGCTTCATCAATAAAAAGATGAAAGCTGAATTCGGCGTGGACTCCATGCCAGAAACCGCTGAGAACGTGGCTGAAGATTTCAATATCTCCCGTGAAGATCAGGACCTGTTCGCATACCGCAGTCAGCAGAAAACCGCGGCGGCGATGGAAGCGGGTCTGTTCAACGAAGAGATCTGCCCAGTCGTGATTCCTCAGCGCAAAGGCGATGACGTTATCGTTGATACCGATGAGCACCCACGCGCCTCTACAACACTAGAAGGCCTGGGTAAGCTGAGAGCGCCTTTCCGTGAAGGCGGTTCTGTGACCGCGGGTAACGCCTCCGGTGTCAACGATGGTGCTTGTGCCCTGCTGATCGCGTCTAAAGAAGCAGCAGAGAAAAATGGCCTGAC
>NZ_JBFGYC010000034.1:0-15247 GCF_041587635.1 Pontibacterium sp.
GTACCGCAACGACGGCGGGCATACTCAGGTAGGGTGTTGAGAATGCCAGATACCGACCGCCTTTTGGTGTTGCCATGGCCGCAGGTACCAGATCACACAAACCGGAGCGCATCATATTCAGTGTTTGCGCAGCGGAATCGGTTGGCATGACCGTGAGCGTGACATTGAGCTTTTGTGCCAGCAGCGTCATGTAATCGGCGACCAACCCCTGATAGAGATTGTCTGTAATGCCTTCATACGGCATCCAATTGCTATATGCACAGAGCGTAATATTGTTGAGCCGGGAAAGATATTGACGTTCCCGTAGTGATAGCCTCAGCCCCTCAGGCTGATAGATGAAATCGCGAATATCGTAGTTGGGCTCCAGTGCGCCAGTGATTAGGTACAGCTTTGCCATCCCATCAAACTTCTTCTGCGATAGCGTACCGAATTGGCCTTGATCATCAAACGCGAGGGCTTTTAACGCCCTACCCTCAAATTCCAGCGCTTCTACGCTACGTTGCTGACTGTTGTATCGGGCGTGAATAAGCGCCGCAGTTTCCTGAATATGCTCAAATGCATAGCGCCAGCCCCTGATGGATGCCTCATAAAACCGGTGGGTGATGCCCGGACGTTCATTGACCATCCGACGTGAGGTAAACAGGATATCTGCATACATATCAAAGCCGTAGTCGGCCGGATGGATGATGGTATAGGGAATCCCCAGCTGTTGTAGCTGATAGGGTTCGTTCGAAAGATAAGACCCCATGGCATCGGTTTTGTCATCGATCAGATCTTGCAGATTGAAGCTGTGTGGCTGATGTTCGTAGTCACTGTCACGTAAGCCTGCTTGTAATAACATTGCCAGAACTTCCGCGACTTGCTCGGCATCCTGCGTCAGCATAATGCGATGACCTTTCAGGTCTTTTGGGGTGTTGATATTGCGGTCAGCTTTGCTGAGCAACATCAGGGGGGATTGTTGAAACGCAGCAAACAGCGCCACAATGTCGTGGCCTGCGGCTTTCTCGATCATCAGTGAGGAACGGCCTACGGCAAAGTCTGATTTGCCTGACAGAACATCGCCGACCAGATCGGTTGAATGATCAAATTCACGAATATCTACATCCAACCCCACCTCTTTGTAGAATCCCTTCTCCTTTGCCATGTAATAGCCGGCGAACTGGAACTGGTTTTTCCACAATAGTTGTAGAGAGATCGGCGTCGACTTTTGACCTCCGCGACTCTGATCAGCATACAGGCCAAAACTGCACAATGTGCAGAGTATAAGCAGTATCCATCTCATGTAACGAAATCTTCTTTTGCGCAGAGAACGTCCGTTTTTATGGACAAGCAGATCGCGGGAATTAGCATGTTATGCAAATACTTCACTCTCATCTGAAACCGTGTGAGTTATGTTGTTCGTATTTAGCGTAGACCGAAATTACAGGCTCTGAACCGGGTTATCGGCTGGATGAGGTAAGTTATTTAATGAAAGCTCAATTTTTGGGATGTTCGATGATCTGAGGACACCAATAACGCCCTACTGAAAGCTGTAGTCGCCCTGTTAGCCAGTTAAAACGCTTGTTTGTCTCGGATCAAAGAAAAACGGGTTGTTCAATAATTGCCCCAACTACTCGTAGTATCCGCCTGTCAGTTGGTGGATTATCATCCAATCCATTGTATTGCTGTTGGCCGCGATGATGAGTTCCTCTCCGAACGATTCGTAAAGCGTCAGTCAGCGTTATCACTCGCATTTTCCGCCAATTTCCAGGGATGGGTTCATGAGTACCGAGACCGCATTTGTAAGCACTTGGGTATCCTATAAGCAGGATGGAGATAACTGGGGCGTATTTGCCCAGCGTTTTAACGAAAGCGGACAGGCTCTGGGCGCTGAATTTCAGGTCAATAGCACCACGGCCAATAACCAGTCAGATCCAACCGTTGCCATGCTGCTGGATGGTGGTTTCATCGTTACCTGGGTAGACAGCGATGCGGATGGCTCAGATGAAGGGGTGTTTGCTCAGCGCTATGATGCTGATGGCAATACAGTCGGTGGCGAATTTCAGGTTAACGACCAAAATACCGGTATCCAGTACAAACCCCACGTAACAGGCCTTGATGACGGCGGTTATGTGGTCAGTTGGACGGCTTACGACGGCAGCACCTCCAACTATAACCTCTATGCCCAGCGCTATGATAACGATGGTGTTGCGGCCGAAGCCACCGAATACAAAGTTAATTCCGAGAACTACAACCAGCAGTTCGATTCTCAAGTTACCGCCATGAATGATGGTGGCTATCTGGTGACGTGGACCTCCTACGGTCAGGATGGCAAAGGCTGGGGCGTATTTTCTCAGCGTTACGATGAAAACAACCTGCCAGACGGCGCTGAGTTTCGCGTGAATACCTATGAAACCAACAATCAGGCTAAGTCCTCCGTAACCCGGTTGGATGATGGTGGCTATGTCGTCGTGTGGTCCTCTTATGGGCAGGGTGGTCTGGACGCGATTCTGCGCGATGATATTTATGGTCAGCGCTATGACGCCAATTCCGATCCTGTCGGCGCTGAGTTCAAAATCAACAGTCACGATGCCGATATTCAGCGCTCGCCTGTTGTCGCGGCAACCGGCGATGGTGGTTATATCGTGGCGTGGGCTTCGGCAGATCAGGACGGAGACCGCTGGGGCATCTACGCGCAGAAGTTTGATGACAACAACGATCCGGTAGGCAACGAGTTTAGGGTAAACACTGAAACCCACGCAGAGCAATATGAACCCGCCATCAGTGCCACTGAGAACGGTGGCGTTGTGGTGACCTGGACCTCGGACGAACAGGACGGTCATGCCAACGGTATCTTCGGGCAGTTACTGGATCAGAATGCGCAGCCAATTGGCAATGAGTTCCAGGTGAATACAACGTTCACCCATGTGCAGGAGGACTCCAGTGTCGGCGCTTTTAACTTGATACGGCCGGGCAGTGGCGGTAGTGGTGCGGTTGATGCGGGTTTTGTGGTGACCTGGTTGTCATTCCGTCAGGATGGCAATGAAGACTGGGCGGTTTACGCACAACGCTTCGATAAAGATGGTAACGCACAAGGCGGCGAGTTTCAGGTCAGCACCTTCGACTACGGAAACCAGAGTGCGCCACAGATCAGTGCCCTGAATGACGGCGGTTTTGTTATTACCTGGGTGTCCAATGAGCAGGATGGTGGCGACGAAGGAATTTTTGGTCAGCGCTATAACGCTCAGGGCGAGGCGATGGGCGGTGAGTTCCAGATCAACAGTTTTACTAAGGGTATTCAGTACGAGCCTGCGGTCACCGGACTGGAAAACGGCGGCTTTGTTGTGACCTGGTCCTCGTATGCGCAGGACGGTCGCGGATACGGTGTCTTCGGGCAGAACTTTGACGCGGCGGGTAATCAGGTGGGGAACGAGTACCAGATCAATACCCATACGTTCCTGCAACAGGATGAATCGACCGTGACGGCATTGGCCGACGGCGGTTATGTGGTGACCTGGACCTCATATGGACAGGATGGCCGTGGTGACGGCATCTACGGTCAGCGATTTGATACGGATGGCAATCAGGTGGGTACGGAGTTTCAGGCGAATACCCATATATGGAACAACCAGAACCACTCTGATATTGCAGCGTTGAGTGACGGCGGTTTTGTCATCTCCTGGTCGTCTGATCGTCAGGATGGCTCTCAAACGGGTGTCTATGCGCAGCGTTTTGATGTGAATGGCAACAAGGTCGATGCCGAATTTATCGTCAACACGACGACCCGGGGCTATCAGTCTGAACCCGTAGTAACCGGTTTGGACAGTGGTGGATTTGTCATCGCCTGGAACTCTTTCTATGGTGAAGATGGTGACCGTTCAGGGGTGTATGCCCAGATGTTTGACGAAAACGGTGACACACAGGGCGTGCAATTCTTAGTGAACACGCATACCGCCCGAGATCAGGAGCAGGCTGACATCAGTGCTTTGTCTGATGGCGGTTTTGTGGTGACCTGGACGTCCGATCGTCAGGATGGCTCTGAGGAAGGTATTTTTGGTCAGCGTTACGATGCCGACGGCAACACGGTGGGTGACGAGTTTCAGGTGAACAGTACCGGTCACCATATGCAGATGTTCTCCTCTGTCACGGGCCTTAACGCAGAAACATCCAGTGTGGCGACGGCGGCTCCGCAGCCCGCGACGATCACGGTCGATGGTTTGGGCAATACCACGGTAGCGACGGATCAGTCTTTCCATCTTTCCAGCCTTGATGGTGAAGTCAGCGATCTCGACATGCTGGCACTGGATGGCTCCCATGCCACGCAGGTTGCGGTGACTCTTGATGCACTGCTGGATCTGACGGATGGCGACAATACGTTGGTGGTGACCGGTGATGACACTGACAAAGTGCTGTTGCTGGGGGGTGGCTGGGTGCAAGGTGCGGATACAGCGGTGAACGGTGTTGATGCCGTGAGTTTCAGCAACGGCGCGGGGATTGTGATCGTTGAAGAAGAGCTGGATGTTTTATCTAACTATTCCAATATCTTACCGGATAACTTCTAACCCGGTTTAACTCTGGATTAAGTTATCCACACACAGGGCTTTCACTAAGGCTATCCACTGGGATAGCCTTTTTTTATGAGCGCTTGTGTATAACAAATTATCCCACGCGGTATGCTGTGGATGGTTGTTGATGTCTATGTTGCAGATGTTATACACAGGCGATGCGGCGACAGTTTTATACCCAGTAGAATTGATCTACAGAGTGCAATCCCTGCCCTACCCTTTCCTCGCTTTCCCTATCTGCTTGTAGCCCAATGCGCCGATGAGCGGCCTGTGCTTATGGTGAATTATTTGCGCTTTTTCTTCGGCGGCGACGACATAAATGACGGTCGCAGGCTGGGTCTTGCGTCGCTTTCCCGATCCGCCTCTTCTTCAGCTTTTTTGCGTGCAAGTTGGGCGGCGGTTGGTTTTTTCGCCGGTTTAGCCGCGGCTTTTTGCGGTTTCTTACGGCGCGAGCGGTTTGGCGTGTCTTCAGCCTCAATCGGGTCGGTGCTGCCGTCTTCATAAAACGGCACAGGCTTGAGCTTCAATGGTCGCTTGATCAGCGCTTCAATCGCCGCCAAATACCCCTTCTCGTCCGGTGCCACCAGTGAAATGGCCTGACCACTGCTGCCCGCCCGTCCGGTGCGCCCGATACGGTGCACATAAGCTTCCGGTACGTTGGGCAGGTCAAAGTTCACCACCCGCGGTAAGGCATCGATATCCAGTCCGCGTGCCGCGACATCCGTTGCCACCAGAATACGGACTTTGTTCTGTTTAAAGTCGGCCAGTGCCTGCGTGCGTGCACGCTGGCCTTTATCGCCGTGAATGGCTGCGGCACTGATCCCCTCCTCCAGCAAGTGTGCGGTGAGAATATCGGCACGGCGTTTGGTGCGGGTAAACACCAGAACTTGCTTCCACTGCCCACCCTGAATCATGTAACTCAGGGTGTCGGCTTTGTCCTGACCATCGACCCGATACGCCATCTGCTGAACCGTGGCTGCCGTCGAATTGCGCTTAGTCACGCTGATCTGCACCGGCTTGGTGAGGATCTTATGGGACAGCTCGTCGATATTGTCGGCAATGGTGGCCGAAAAAAGCAGTGTCTGGCGTTGCTTCGGCATCTGCCGCATCAGTTTGTCGATCTCCCGGCTAAAACCGAGATCCAGCATGCGGTCGGCTTCATCCAGTACCAGCGTCTGTACACTATCGAGGCTGAAAATCTCGCGTTCCAGCAGATCCAGCAAACGCCCGGGGGTGGCGACGATGATGTCTGCGCCGCGTTTCAGACGTTTGATCTGGTTGTCGACCCGTACGCCACCGTAGACCGGAATAATGCGCTGACCCAGATGTTCACCGTAGTTGTAGAAGCTGTCGGTGACTTGTACTGCCAGCTCGCGGGTGGGTACCAGCACCAAAGCACGTGGCGGGCGTACGTCTGCGTCTATCTCTTGTGCGTCTAACATCTGCAGAATCGGCAGTGCAAAGGCAGCGGTTTTGCCGGTGCCTGTCTGTGCTTCTGCCATCAGGTCCTTACCGGCCAGTACTTCCGGGATGGCCTGCGACTGAATCGGTGTCGCCTTACGGTAGTTCAACGTATCCAGCGCTTGAACCAGCGCGTCTGATAAGCCAAGGGAGGTAAAAGTAGACATAGAGACCTGATTTGCAAAGAGAGGAAAAACAGAGAGGAAGCTTACCGGAATGTGGCTTGAGGCGCGACTTTTCAGCACTGAAACACACATGGAGAGGGGCGATAGAGATTTGGGATCGGCGGGTTTAGGCGCTGACTGATAACGCCTAAACCCGCAACGTATTAATTCAGCATATTGCCGATGAAGAGCACCGCGAGATAACCGGCGGTATAAGCCACCAGTAACCAGTGAAAGAAGCGCAGATAGCTAATGAACGTCAGCTCACTCAGTTTACTCATGGCAATCACGCCTGCGGCTGACCCAATCACCAGAATAGAACCGCCGACACCGGTTGCGTATGTCAGTCCGAGCCATTCAGATTTATCCATCACGACACCGGATTTCAGGATTGCAGCGGTGAGCGGCACATTATCAACCAGAGCAGACAGCAGTCCGACCAGGTAATTGGCAAAGACCGTCGGCAAGACTTCGTACAAATAGGGCAACTGGTCCAGTACTGACAGCTCTTTGAGCATACCGACCAATAGCAGCACACCGAGGAAGAACAGCAGAGTATCAAACTCAATTTCGCGGATATATTCGAGGATATTGTGTTGCTCTTCAGCTTTCCGGTTGAGGAACTGGTGCACCAGAAACATTACTGACAGGCCAAACAGGAACGTCAGCAGCGGTGGCACCTGAAACAGTACACTCAGACTCAGTGTTGAGAGGATGGTGACCAGAAACAGCAGGCCGATAATTTTGTCACTGCCATCGATCGGACGACGAAAACGCGGCAACGTCAGGGTTTGATTACCACCGGGGATAAGGCAGAGGACCAGTACCGCAATACCAACCAGCGCTGGCGGGACCAACAGAAAGAGGTCGGTAATTGAGACCTTACCTGCGAGGAAGATCATCAGGGTGGTGACATCACCCGTAATCAACGCGACACCGCCGGAGTTCACTGCAAACACCAGCAGTGTGGCAAACTTCAGAATATCTTTTTTCTCCAGATCGAGGGATGCCAGTAACGACAGCATAATCAGCGAGGCGGTGATGTTATCGGCCAGCGAAGAGAACAGCAGGGCCAGCAACGCCATCATGCCCATCAGCTGCCGTTGTGTCAGTTGCTCGGGCAACATCCGATAGACCAGTTGGGTGATCAGTCCTTTCTGGTTGAGATAGGCCACATAGGTCATCGCGGCCATCAGGAACAGCCACAGCGTGGCAATCTCCAGCAGGTTCTCATTCAGTCGGTGTTGTATCTCCTGTGCATGTACGCCGTCTTCTGGAAAGACAAATGCCAATATCCAGACAAGCGTGCCAATAAACAGGGTGGATTTGGCCTTATTGATATGAACGAGGTCTTCGATCACGATCATTACGAAGGCTAGGGCGATCAGGGATAATAGCAGGGTGTGCATGTGTACTGTGCTCCGAAGTCATGAAACAGACTGAACACGAGGCTTGATAAGAGACGGTCGCCCGGTGAGTTTGGGGGCGAGTATAGTGTATGGTTCGCGAATTGTACTTGATCAAACGTCGGGTAAATAAAACACCCGGATGGCCTCAAAGTGGGGCGTTCCGGGTGTTTGTGAATATCTTTATACCTAGGGTTTAGCGCCAAAGGTGTAAAGATAAGCGACTAATTCAGGAGCCATTAGCTCATGTACTGGCCGCCATTTACGGACAGATTGGTGCCGGTGATAAAGCCTGCATCTTCAGCCGTCAGAAACGCCACGGCACGGGCGATCTCTTCAGGCTGGCCGAGGCGGCCGACCGGGATGCCATCAACGATCGCATTGAGCACGTTTTCCGGTACCTGACGCACCATCGGCGTATCGATGTATCCCGGAGACACCGCGTTGACGGTGACACCTTTACGCGCGCCTTCCTGAGCGATCGCTTTGGTGAAGCCGTAAATACCGGCTTTAGCTGCGGAATAGTTCGCCTGTCCGAACTGGCCTTTTTCACCGTTCAGCGAGGAGATATTAACGATACGACCGAAACCGCGGCCACACATGGCATCAAATAACGGCTGACACATGTTGTACATGGAATCCAGATTGGTGCGCAGTACCGCCTGCCACTGTTCAGGCTTCAGGCGTTTCAGCGGACCATCGCGGGTAATGCCGGCGTTGTTGACCAGAATTTCAATCGGCCCCACTTCCTCTTCAACTTTAGCGATAAAGCTGCTGCAGTGATCATAATCGGTGACATCCAGAGGGTAGATCGCAACGTCATAGCCGGCCGCTTTCATATCGGCTTGCCAGCTCTGTGCTTCGGCTTCAGCGCCCGGCAGGTAACTGCCGACAACACGACGGTCCTGATCACACATCGCTTTACACATGCTTTCGCCCAGACCACCCTGAGCACCGGTTACAACGGCAACACGTTGAGTCATAGTTTTCTCCTTCAAGTTTTTATTTTTGTTAGTGTTTACACAGTGCTTTGATCTTGGCGGACTGGGCAATGGAGGCCTGTGCGCTGTAATCCTGACTGCGAGATTCGATATGGGGCAGGTCGTAGAGGTAGTTCACCATCAGACCTGCTGCTTGTTTCAGACCGTTATCGGAGTTGTCGGCCAGCCAGTTGAGCTGGGCCACTTCAGCGCCATTACTGAGATGGAAATGCGCGACAGGGTCCAGTGCGGTTATGCCGCGGCGTTTCTCAACGGTGAGATAGTGTGCGGCCAGCTGCAACAGAGGTTCGCGGCGTTTTTCAGCCACCTCTTCGTCCAGATGCCACCCCTCGGGTAAACGCGGTTCGGCGATCTGTAGCCAGTTTTTCCCACCCGGCAGTGTTTCCAGATCCGCGTTGGTCTGTTTGTTGAGCCAGCGCTGGAAACCGGGGATTGGGGAGAGTGTGGAGAACCGTTTCAGCGCCGGGAAATCGTGTTGAAGTTCGGCGACGACACGTTTGATCAGGAAGTTACCAAAACTGATCCCTGCTAATCCTTTCTGAGCATTGGAGATGGAATAGAAGATGGCAGTATCGGCTTCCTTCAGATCCAGAATCGGGGCGTCTTCATCCAGCAGCTTTTGTACGTTATCCGCCAGCCCTTTGACCAGCGCAACTTCGACAAAAATAAGCGGTTCTTGCGGCATATTAGGGTGAAAAAACGCAAAACAGCGGCGATCTGAGTCCAGACGGTTTTTCAGGTCATCCCAGCTCTGGATGGCATGTACGGCCTCATAAGCGATCAGCTTTTCCAGCAGTTGAGCGCTGGATTGCCAACTGATCCGTTCAAGCTGCAACAGGCCGATATCAAACCAGTTCGCCAGCAGGCGTTTCATATCCGATTCCAGCGGTGCCAGCTCGGGTTCTTCCCGTTTCAGTGCCAGCAGTTCAGCGCGCATATCGACCAAAAACTTCACCCCTTCAGGCAACTCCGTGAACTGAGCCAGGAGTTTCACACGGGGAGGATCGAGGGTGTCTCGCAACTGGACGCGGGCTGCGGCGCGGGTGTCGTCATCGGCATGACGCCAGGCCTCGATCGCTTGCTCAACCGCATTGTTGTCCACGTCGTAATGCTGGTTCAGCAACAGCAGGAACTTCTTTCGTCCCTCGGCGTTCAGTGCCAGATAGTTTTCACCCAGTTGGGCCGCGCGTCGACGTGCGGCCACTTCACCGCCGGTGTTGGTCAGGCAGCTGTCCATCCACTGGCGCAGCAATGCGTGATCCTTCTCGGTGAGCTCCGGTGATAACTCCAGCGTGTCTTTCAAACGATCCACTGAAAGGTCATGCCAGGCTTTTTTCAGGTGATTCAGAGTGCGATCAAGAATACTCGTGCTGATCTGGCTGGGCATGGTGCTTCTCCTGTGTGTGCTGTTCATAACCCTGTCTTTGATTATGGATTGAACAGCGTCGGGTTGAGGGAAAGCTATCAAAGAAATTTCAAAAAACCAAGGGTTAATACTTGGTTTTTGTGTTTGGAAAGATTATTGTTTGGTTAATTCGGCACCAATTGAGCTGTTTGGTGCGAGCTACACCGAGACAAAAAACCCCGGAAACAGGGGTAGATGAAATCATTGAGATATCTGGACATATTGAGAGGAACGATAGATGCAGGATTTGCACGGTTTTTATCTGGAAGATCTGGAAATAGGTCAAACCGCGAGCTACGCGAAAACCATCACTGAAGCAGACGTTGTGCTGTTTGCAGGTATTACCGGTGACGACAACCCGGTGCATATCAATGCGGAATACGCCGCGCAGACGATGTTTGAACAGCGCATTGTGCACGGTATGTTCAGCGCCGGTCTCATCTCTGCTGTACTGGGCACACGTATGCCGGGACCGGGTGCGATCTACATCGACCAGCAGCTCAAGTTCAAAGCACCGGTGCATATCGGTGATACGGTGACGGCCAGTGCCAAGATTCTGGAAATCGATGAAAAGCGTCGTCGCGTGAAGATGGAAACGATCTGTAAGGTGGGCGATAAAGTTGTCGCTGAAGGTGTGGCAACCAACATGGTTGATCGTCGCCCTACTGAGTAAGTTATTGCTGGAGAATCAAGATGTTAATCGAAGCAAACAAATCAGCACTGCTGGTGATCGACGTACAGGAAAAGCTGCTGCCGGGCGTGTTCGACAATGAAATGCTGGTCAACAGCTGTGAATGGCTGATGGGCGTTGCACAGTTGATGGACGTGCCGGTACTGGGATCTGAGCAGTACCCTCAGGGTGTGGGACCAACCATCGGTACGCTGCGTGACATGCTGCCGGCGGAAGATTTTGTCGGTAAAACCCACTTCTCCTGTGCCGATGCACCGGAAGTGAACGCACGCATCGAAGCGCTGGACCGCGAGCAGATCGTGATCTGTGGTATGGAAGCCCATGTCTGTGTGATGCAGACCGCATTGCGCCTGCAAGCGCAAGGTAAGCAGGTTTATGTGGTGAGCGATGCAATTTCTGCGCGTAACCCGAATGACACGGCGGCCGCGATTGAGCGTATGCGTGAAGAAGGCGTGAAGATGGTGACGCGTGAAATGGTCGGTTTCGAGTGGATCGGTCGTTCAGATGCGCCACAGTTCAAAGACTTCAGTAAGAAGTTCCTGCGTTAAACCCCGCTGAGTCTGATCTGTCCGGGCCTGGGTCGCCTGTTGTATTGCTGTTTGGTGACTTTGGCCGGGATCATTCTATTGTTCCCGGTACTTGGGAACATCGCGAAACCAAACAACAATTAGGTAGTAGTATGGAGAATAACAATAACAATCCGTACAGCCTGGGCTTGGAAAAAAATGCTGCGAACTATGCGGCACTGACCCCACTGTCATTTATCGAACGGGCCGCGTCCGTTTATCCCGATCGCACCGCCGTTATCTATGGCGATGTCCGCCGTAGCTGGTCTGAAACCTATCAACGCTGTATTCGTCTCGCGTCGGCGTTGCGCAAACGTGGTATCGGGCAGGGCGATACCGTTGCGGTCATGTTGCCCAACATCCCTGAGATGCTGGAGCTGCACTTTGCCGTACCGATGACCGGTGCCGTGCTGAATACCCAAAATACCCGCCTCGATTCTGAAACCGTGGCCTTCATGCTGGATCACGGCGAAGCCAAGGTCATGATCACCGACCGTGAGTTCTCCGATGTGGTGCACAAAGCCGTGCGCATGGCGAGTGTGGACCCGTTAGTGATCGATGTGGATGACCCGCAGTTTGTCGGTGGCGACCTGATTGGTTCGATGAACTATGAACAGTTGCTGGCAGAGGGGGATCTCAGCGATCACTGGCAGCCGCCAGAAGATGAGTGGCAGGCGATCTCTCTGAACTACACCTCCGGGACCACGGGCAATCCGAAAGGTGTGGTTTATCACCATCGTGGCGCACATCTGAACGCGCTGAGCAATATCATTGGGCAGAACCTGCCACCGCATGCAGTCTATCTTTGGATCGTACCCATGTTCCACTGCAACGGCTGGTGTTATCCGTGGTCGGTTACAGCTGTCGCGGGTACGCATGTCTGCTTGCGTCATCCGCACCCGGAGCAGATCTTTGAGCTGATTCAGGCCTGTGGTGTGACGCATTTCTGTGGTGCGCCGGTGATTCTGAATATGATGCTCAACGCATCGGAAGAAGCCAAAGCACGGGTAGACCACCCGGTGACAGTGACTACCGGTGGCGCTGCACCACCTGCTGCTGTCATCGAAGGGATGGAACAGATCGGCATTAAGGTCGTGCATGCCTACGGTTTGACTGAATCTTACGGTCCGAGTGTGTTCTGCGCGCATCAGGACGAGTGGGATGCGCTTGAGTTGGAGCAGAAAGCGGCCAAGATGGCGCGGCAGGGTGTGCGTGCTCCGGCCTTGGAGCAGCTGATGGTGGCGGATACTGAGACACTGGAGCCGGTGCCACGTGATGGCCAGAGCATGGGTGAAGTCTTTATGCGTGGCAACAACATCATGCAGGGCTATCTGAAGAATCCCAGTGCGTCCGATGCGGCGTTTGCGGGTGGCTGGTTCCATACCGGTGACTTAGCCGTGTGGCACGCCGATGGTTATATCGAGGTAAAAGACCGTTCCAAAGACGTGATCATCTCCGGCGGCGAGAACATCTCGACTATTGAGGTGGAAGATACGCTGTATCGTCATCCGGCGATTATGGAAGCGGCAGTGGTGGCGAAACATCACGAACACTGGGGCGAAGTGCCCTGTGCGTTTGTGACGCTGAAGGAGGGCACCAACGCCACGGAGGAGGAGATCATCAACTTCACCCGTGACAACATGGCGCACTTCAAATGTCCGAAGCAGGTGGTATTTGCGCCGTTGCCGAAGACCTCTACCGGCAAGGTGCAGAAGTTTGCGCTGCGCGCCATGCTAAAAGATCTGGCCTAAGCTCGATCCATTAGCGGGCCGGATGAGATCCGGTCCGCTGTTTCCTTTTCTGGTACCATCGGAGGTCCGATCAGATGTTATTAAGCTACCAGACCGAGATCCAACCGATGGACACACCCGGCCCACATGAAGGGCTTTCTGCGCTCACCGATGATGCCGAACGCAACCGGCTGTTGGCGGAGATGGCGGAACAATCGACCGATATGATCTCCCGTCACACCCCCGGTGACTGGCATTTTATCTATGCGTCTCCGGCTGTGGAAAACCTGCTGGGCTACAGTGTGGATGAGATTATCGGCATGTCGGCCTATGAGCTTTATCATCCTGACGACGTGGAAGACTTTAAACGTCGCTCGCCCAGTGTCAGTTACGAACGGGGTCTGTACACCCACACCTACCGTTTCCGCTGTAAAGATGGTCATTATACCTGGTTAGAAAGCACCAGCCGCTCGTTACGTGATCCTGCGACCGGTGAACTGAAAGAGATCTTAGTGGTGTCGCGTGATGCGAGTCGCCGTATCGAAGCCGAACAGACCAACCGCCGACTGGCGCGGGTGCTTGAGAGTAGCAGTGATCTGGTAGCGTTTATTGATCTGGATAACCGGGTGAGCAACCTGAATGAGGCAGCACGGGAGCGTTTAGGCGTGGTTGCTCCGGTTGTGGATAACAGTGACCGAGCACTTATCCTGCGTGACCTGTTCCATCCGCAAAGTTATCAACAGCTGCTTGATGAGGCGTTACCCACTGCGGAGACCGAGGGACAATGGCGTGGCGATGCTGAGATGTGTGACCGGGATGGCAAAGCGATTCCGGTGATGCTGGAAGTGTTGGCGCATCGTACCTTTACTGATCAGATTGAGTACTTCTCTGTTGTGGCGCGGGATATGAGTGCACAAAAAGCGATGGAAGCCGAGCGTCAGCAGTATCAGGCGGAGGTCAGCCATACCAGCCGTCTGGTGACCATGGGTGAAATGGCGTCGGGGTTGGCGCATGAATTGAACCAGCCGCTGACCGCGATTGTGAACTATGTCAGCGGTATTGAGCGTCGTGTTGGACAGCAGAATGAGATTGCCGTTTCAACGCTGGAAAAACCACTTAAAAGGATCAGTGCCACCGCATTGCGTGCCGGTGAGATCATCCGCCGGATGATGGACTTTGCCCGCAAGGGGCAAACGCAACGGGAAACCGTACAGGTCAAAGCACTGGTGTCTGAGGTGATGGATTTTTGCGCCAGCAGTGCCGGGCGCAGCAACGTGCAGTTGGAGAACCGGATACCGGATAATCTGAGTGCGGTGATGGCTGATCGTATTCAGCTCGAACAGATTCTGTTGAACCTGCTGCTCAATGCCATCGAAGCCAGTGCCAGTGACGAGGAGGCCGAGCCACTGCGGGTGTGGGTCGACGCTTCAGAGAGTGCGGCCGATCAGGTTATAATCCAGGTGCATGATCAGGGCAGGGGATTACCTCAGACCGATACCGAGCAGCTGTTTGAACAGTTCTTTACCACTAAAGACAGTGGCTTGGGTATGGGGCTGGCGATCAGTCGCTCGCTGGTGGAAGCGCACGGTGGTCAGTTGTGGGCAGAAAACGCCCGCATGGGCGGTGCAGTATTCAGCTTCAGCCTGACGCGCGCGTGATAGCGCCACGTCCAATAGCTCGTTTTTCCTGATCAAGACCGCTTAATAACTCAGTCAGATAGAGAACCTTGATGGACAGCTTCCCTGATCAGATCGTGTATGTCGTGGATGACGATGAAGATGTGCGTGATTCCCTGCAATGGCTGCTGGAATCTGTGGGATTGCAGGTAGAGAGTTTTGGCACTGCTCAGGCCTTTCTAGATGGTTATCCGGCTGGGCAGGGCGGTTGTATCGTCATGGATGTGCGTATGCCCGGCTTGAGTGGTATCAGCGCGCAGAAAAAACTGCCCGAATACCAGATCGATATCCCCCTGATTATGATCTCCGCCCACGGTAACGTGGATATGGCGGTGACCGCGATGACGCAGGGCGCACAGACCTTCATCGAAAAACCCTTCAATGACCAGACCCTGCTGGATCATGTTCAGCGGGCGCTGTCGGAGGATCACGCATTGCGTGAAAGCCTCAGCCGAAAACAGCAGTTGCAAGCGTGCTATGACAGCCTGACCAAACGTGAGAAACAGGTCTTTGAGCGGGTGGTACAGGGCATGTCCAATCAGGAGATGGCTGACGGCCTGAACATCAATCGCAAAACCATCGAAGGTCATCGGGCGAACATGA